>NZ_JAQVHI010000015.1:0-50055 GCF_028696275.1 Lascolabacillus sp. | reverse complement strand
TTGGTTGTGGGATCCTTGTGGTGCTGAATTTCTACTGGAAGGTTTCATCTCTGCCAATCTGGAGGATGTAACAGTATTCAACTTCCCGGCAGATGCAGCTCAGGACGACTGGGCATGGACTGAAGTTTTAGGTCCCGGAAGCGGTATTATCAAGATGTCCTCTCCAAAAACCATTAACGGTGATATTGTAGCAATTGAGATGTATATCATTAAAGAAATGATTCCTGCAACACTTGCTCCAGAAATTGGTATCGGTATTTTCTCATCTGATGAAAACTGGTCTGATAATGGTGTACTTCCAAATACAGCAACTGGTGACCCGGCTCCATTAATGACTTTGAAACTACAATAAGAGTCTTATGACTGAGCGCTGATAAGTAACCGTCGCTCAGCAATAATAACCAGACTTTAGAAGTATAATATTAATTGTAACTTTGCAATTAATATTATACTTCTATTTTTTATGAACATACGTAAGCAGTTTGAGAGTTATCTCAGAAAACATAACTACACAAATTTTGATTTAAAGGCAGTTCTATTTGATATGGATGGTATTCTTTACGACTCCATGCCTGCACATGCAAAGTCATGGCAAATGACAATGGAGGAGTTTGGATATAAGTCAACCGAACCCATAGAGTTTTATTTTCATGAAGGTCGTGTTGGCAAATCTACTATAAACATCATAACTGAAAGAGAATTTAAAAGAAGCGCAACCAGAGAGGAGAAAGATAGAATATATGCACGCAAAACAGAACTTTTTCAACAGATTAATGATAATGCAATTATAAAAGGATCAAAAGAAGTTCTCAAATTTGTCAAGGATAGTGAAATGAAAACTGTACTGGTTACAGGTTCTGGACAGCCATCACTACTGGACAGGATCGACTCTCATTTTCCTGACACATTTTCCCCGGAAACAATGGTTACCGCTTTTGATGTAGTAAATGGTAAGCCTGATCCTGAACCATATCTTATGGGGTTAGAGAAGGGTGGAAAGTTAACTCCTAACCAGGCATTGGTCATTGAAAATGCTCCACTTGGCATTGAATCTGCTGCGGCTGCTGGTATTTTTACTATTGCTGTGAATACAGGGTTGCTAAGTGATGAATTGCTTATGGATGCAGGTGCCTCACTTCTGTTTCATTCTATGACTGAACTTCTCGATAATCTCCCTGAAATAATTCATCTGACTGATACAATCAGAATATAACAGACAATATTTAATAAGCATTTTTTGATATCTTTGTTACAACAATAGTAATCAGCAGTATGGTTATGAAATTCAAAACTCTAGCTTCTATATTGTTTTCTTTTCAATTTACATTGATCTTTTCTCAATCTTTCACGGAAAGAGAACTGGAAATAATATATAATGGAGATGAAGACTCTCCTTTTAGGGTTTTGCAAACTACAGATAAGGTTGATTCATTAATTCTGAGAATGGAATCTGCAGATATCGATGCTGACTCAATTGCAGGAAATGAAGATTTGCGGTATTTTCTTAAAAGACTAAAAAATACTTTATATGCTTCGGGTGGTGTAGGAATTGCTGCTCCTCAGGTTGGCGTTCTAAAGAACATATTCCTATTTATGAGAATGAATCATCCTGAGCAATTAGTAGAGACAGCTTTAAATCCTAAAATAGTAAGTCACCCGATTGAAACAGTCTGTTTTGAGCGCGATGGCTGTCTTTCAATACCTGAATTAAGAGGGAATTCTATTAGATTTCCATGGATTGATGTTGAATATTATGATGATTCCGGCAATTTGATAAATGAACGTCTTGAAGGATATAGCAGAATGGGTGACTTCACCTCTGTTATTTTCCAGCATGAGTATGATCATTTAAATGGCATTTTATTTATTGACAGACTCTGCCAGCCACTAATTAATTCAGATGAACTTGACAGAAGAGTCGCCCTCGACTTCAACAAAAGCAGAGATGACATAGTAAAATGGATTCAGAGTAATCACAATTTTACTCCAACCGAGAAACAACTTGATGAATGGGAGGAGTCAGGGATTCTTGAATTCAGAATTATTGAAGGGGAGAAAAGATATTTCCGAAACGCAGCTCCAAATATTTTCAGAGTGAATGCTGATGCTCGTCAGTTTATAAATTCATCCATCATAAAGAGTGCGGAGGCAGGTGCAAAAAACATTTTAGACACTCATCTGAATGAAATTTCTGAAACTGATATAAAAGGCAAGTATGTTCTGCCGGAAGTATCCACTCATGTGAAATACACTATCACAGTACTTGAAAGTAAAGTTAATGTTGGAGAGACAGTAAAGGCATGGTTGCCATATCCAAGAATGGATATTGATCGTCAGACTAATGTCTCTTTTATCAATGCGTCTCAAGACAATTATATATTATCTGAAGATCAGACCGAACACACTTCAATATATATGGAACAAGTAGCTAAGAAAGGAGAACCGATTACTTTTTCTGTGGAGTTTTCTTTCACATCACAGGGTGAATGGTTTGATTTATCACAAATAACTCCTAAACCATATAATAAAGATTCTGAACTTTATAGAAAATATACCTCTCAGAAACCTCCCCATATTGTTTTTTCAGAAAACATCAGAAGTCTGACCGACAGCATAACAAGGAATGATAAATCAGAAATAGAGAATTTACAATCTATATATAGTTATATAACTTCAAATTTCCCTTGGGCCAGTGCATTGGAATATTCAACTATACCAAATATACCGGAATATGTGCTTCAATATAATAAAGGTGATTGTGGTCAGGTAGCACTACTTTTAATAAGCATGTTGCGATACAAAGGTATCCCGGCACGCTGGCAAAGCGGATGGATGACTCACCCTGGAGAAGTTAATCTTCATGACTGGGCTGAAGTCTATTTTGAAGGTGTAGGGTGGATTCCGGTAGATGTATCGTTTGGTCGCGGAGAACCACTTAATAACAGGATTGGAAGAAAATTCTTCATGTCAGGTATTGACTCATACAGACTGTATATCAACAACGATTTCTCCGGTAAATTTTATCCTGCAAAACAGTTTCCAAGGAGTGAAACTGTAGATTTCCAAAGAGGTGAAGTTGAAACCGAAAAAGAGAATCTGTATTTTAACAAATGGGATTATAAGCTGGAGATTATATCACAAAAGAAAGAATGACAACAAATAAGGCTACAGAAATGAATATTAATGATCTTGGATTTCTTCGGGTTGCAGCTTCTGCACCAAAATTAAAAGTGGCAGACTGCGACTTTAATACAAACGAAATTAAGTCGGTTATAGAAAAAGCACTTAAAGAGGATGTACAGATAATCTGTTTTCCTGAACTCAGCATAACTTCTTATAGCTGTGGTGATCTTTTTTTTCAGGAAGCACTTCAGCAAAAGGCTTTAACATCGTTGATAGATTTATCTGATTTTGTTAAAGAAAAGAGGGATATCATTGTAATAGTTGGGTTACCACTAAAGATTAAAAATAGTCTTTTCAATGTAGCAGCTGTTTTGTCAAACGAAGGAATAATTGGGCTGGTTCCAAAAAAGTTTCTCCCTAACAGCGACGAGTTTCAGGAAAAGAGATGGTTTGCCACCGGTACCGGAATTGGTGAATTCAATGTAGATATAAATAACGAAGTTGTTCCCATCACTTCTGAAGGAATGGTCTTCACAAGCCCTTACGGAAATTTCGGAATTGAGATTTGTGAAGACTTATGGACTCCTCTGCCTCCCTCTTCAGAGCCAATAATGCAGGATGCAGATATTATATTCAACCTTTCCGCAAGCAATGAGCTGGTAGGAAAATACAAGTATCGAAAATCACTTGTTTTGCAACAGTCAGCAAGATGCAGTTCGGCATATGTTTATGCTTCTGCCGGTGTAGGTGAATCATCAACCGATTTGGTGTTTTCCGGAGCCTGTATCATTAGTGAGAATGGAAGACTGCTTACTGAGTCAAAAAGGTTTTCACTGGATAGTGAAGTAATTATCGCAGATATTGACATCACTTCACTGCGTCACGATAAGCTGGTTGACACAAATATTATTTATAATGCATCTGGTTATTTAACTGAGATTGAGTGTCCGATTGTACCTATATCCCCTGAGAAAATGTACCGAAGCTTTAATCCATACCCATTTATACCTTCTAAGGGAGAGGAGAATGACAGTTTTACAGATCTTTTCAATATACAAACACATGGACTTGCAAAGAGATTACTGCATACTGGAGTTGATAAAGCTGTAATTGGGATATCGGGTGGACTTGATTCTACTCTGGCGCTCTTGGTGGTTGTTAAAACATTTGACTTACTCGGTTATCCTCGTGAGAATATATTTGGAATAACAATGCCCGGATTTGGAACAACAGACAGAACCTACTCAAATGCAGTTTCACTTATGAAATCTGCAGGTATTACAGTAAAAGAGATATCAATAACAGATGCGGTTATGCATCATTTTGATAGCATTGGTCATGATCCTGCAATACATGATGTTACATACGAAAATAGCCAGGCAAGAGAGCGCACTCAGATTCTTATGGATTTTGCCAATAAAGTTGGAGGACTGGTTGTAGGTACAGGAAATATGTCAGAACTTGCATTAGGATGGGCTACCTATAACGGAGATCATATGTCGATGTATGGAGTAAACAGTGGAGTTCCTAAGACTTTAGTTTCTTCGCTTGTACGTTGGATTGCCGACACTCAGCTTGATAATGCTACCAGCAAAATCTTACATGATATCCTTGACACTCCATTCAGTCCTGAACTGCTTCCGGCTGATAATGAAGGGAAGATCGCTCAAAAAACAGAACATTTTGTGGGTCCTTATGAGCTGCACGACTTTTTCCTTCATCGTATGATACGATTTGGAGATAGACCAAAACGCATATTATTTATGGCAACTCTGGCTTTTAAAGAAAAATACTCTAGTGATGAGATACAAAAATGGCTAAGGGTATTCTACAAAAGATTCTTTGAACAGCAGTTCAAGCGATCATGTATGCCTGATGGTCCAAAAGTGGGAACTGTAAATCTTTCTCCTCGAGGTTCATGGAGAATGCCTAGTGATGCGGTTTTAAAAATATGGACAGATGAGATAGAGTAGAATAAATGAATAAAAAATTTAGTCTTCATGAAACAACTAATAGGACTGTTTTCTGATTTTACAGGTAAAAAAAATCCCTCTATTGAAGTTTTGCCTACTTCTGGCTCAAACCGTAAATATTACAGACTTCAAAGTAATAATATTTCATTAATTGGTGTACATGGTGAGTCAGTAGATGAAAATCGCGCATTCATCTGTTTAGCCAGACATTTCTTGGGCAGAGGTTTGAATGTACCTGAAGTATTAGCTGTATCTGACGATGAGATGTTTTATATTCAACAGGATTTAGGAGACACAATACTTTTTGATACCATAAAAGGAGGCAGGTTAACCGGTGTTTTTAGTCACCAGGAGAAAGAGCTTCTTCATAAAACCATATATTCATTAGCTGATTTCCAGATTAAGGGGGCACAAGAACTTGATTTCAGTATATGCTATCCTCTTTCTGAGTTTAATCTTCGATCAGTAATGTGGGATTTGAACTACTTCAAATACAGTTTTTTGAAGACCACAGGTATGGATTTCAGAGAAGACCTTCTGGAAAATGATTTTGAAAAACTTGCCTCAACACTTTTAGAGGATAAGTCGGATACTTTCATGTATCGCGATTTTCAGTCACGTAATGTCATGCTTGTTGACAGCTCTCCATACTTTATTGATTTTCAAGGAGGGAGAAAAGGTCCGATCCACTATGACGTTGCATCTTTTCTCTGGCAAGCTAAAGCAAATTTCTCTTCTGATCTAAGAGAAGAGCTAATTAAAACATATATTACGTCACTCGGCAAATATAAACAAGTTGATGAGAGTGAATTTAAATATCGTTTACGTCAGTTTGTACTTTTCAGAACACTTCAGGTATTGGGTGCATATGGTTTCCGCGGATATTTTGAAAAGAAACCTCATTTTATTCAGAGTGTCCCTTTTGCTCTTAACAACTTACGTGAACTACTTCGAGAGGGATTCAGTGAATATCCATATCTTGACACACTACTGCGGGAGATGGTTGATCTGCAACAATTTGCAGACACACGTAAACGAGAATTGGAGGTAAAGGTTTACAGTTTCGCCTATAAGAAAGGAATACCAAACGATGTTTCAGGTAATGGAGGAGGCTACGTTTTTGATTGCCGTGCTATAAACAATCCCGGGAAATTTGAAAGGTATAGCAATGTTACCGGACTGGATGAACCTGTCATTAAATTTTTGGAAGATGATGGCGAGATAGTAGATTTTCTTGAAAACATCTATCCATTAGTCGACATGCATGTAAAGCGATATATGGAAAGAAATTTTACAAACCTGATGATCTCCTTCGGCTGTACGGGGGGTCAGCACCGTTCCGTTTATGCAGCACAGCATGTAGCTGAACATATACATAAGAAGTTTGGTGTAAAGGTTTCTCTTGTACATAGAGAACAGAATATTGAGCATGAGTTTAAATAGGTATTGTCAGTAATCTCATGAAAGCAATGATATTTGCAGCCGGACTCGGCACTCGTCTTAAACCAATAACAGATACAACTCCCAAGGCATTGGTGCCTGTTGGGGGTAAACCATTATTGCAGCATACTATAGAGAAGCTCAAACTGGCAGGATTTGATGAGATAATAATAAATATCCATCACTTTGGTGATCAGATTATCGATTTTGTGAAATCCAATAAATATTTTGATATAAGAATTGAATTCTCTGACGAACGTGCATCACTTCTTGATACAGGAGGAGGAATAAAAAAGGCTTCCCATTTTTTTAACGATAACAAACCCTTTCTGGTACATAATGTAGATATCCTTTCAAATATTGATCTGAATCAACTCTATAATTACCATTTAAACAATAATGCTGTAGCAACACTTGTATGCAGTTGCAGAAAAACATCCAGGTACCTCTGCTTTGACTCGGAAAGACAACTGAAGGGGTGGGTTAATATTAAAACCGGTGAGGTGAAATCCTCTATTCCCGAATTCAATTCTAACCAATATATTCAGATGGCATTTTCAGGCATTCACATAATTAATCCTGAAATATTTAACCAAATGCATAAGTTTGAGGACAGGTTTTCAATCATAGATTTTTACCTATCCATCTGCAATGATGAGAAAATAGTATACTACTCCAATGAAAATAGTCAAATGATTGATGTAGGTAAAATGGAGTCACTGGAACAAGCAAATAAATTTTTCTCTTAGCATCTATTTATTAAATATTTTTATTAATAGTGAGTAAGGTATTAATTGCTATTGATCATTTTTATCTATCTCTGAAATTAACATATTTTTCTATCCTGACTTCACAGTTATTCCCTATACTCTGATAGTAAAACATATATTCTACTTGTTGGAAGCTACTTATAATTTTTAAAATAAGTGGTTACTTTCAATTTCAATACTTAAGAATTTATATCAACTCCACCAGACTTATTAACATAATATAGTTAATTATCGTTAAGTATATAAAGTATTTAATCAACACTTTGCATTATAAATATTTTTGTAGTTAATTTGCCATATAGTTAATTATTTTATTTAGTAGGTTATATTTGAATTTATATTTAACTATTAGTGGCAATGAATAGAATGATTTTTATCAAAAAACAGTGAGAAAATGTTAGACTATAATAATTTAGAGAAACTTTATAAAACTGAACTTTTAGAAAACGTAGTACCTTTCTGGTTATTTAAATCTCAGGATAAGGAATTTGGAGGTTACTTTACCTGCCTTGATCGGGAAGGTAATGTATTTGATACAGATAAATTCATCTGGTTACAAGGAAGGCAAGTCTGGCTTTTCTCAATGCTTTACAATAAAGTGGAGAAAAAACAAGAGTGGCTCGATTGCGCTATACAAGGTGCTGAATTCTTGAAAAAATATGGTCACGATGGTAATTATAATTGGTACTTTTCACTCACAAAAGAGGGAAAACCTTTAATAGAGCCATATAATATTTTCTCATACACATTTGCCTGTATGGCATTTGGTCAGTTAAGCCTTGCCACTAAAAACAACGAGTATTCTGAAATTGCAATAAAAACATTTCAAAAGATACTTACCAAAAGAGAAAATCCAAAAGGTAAATGGAATAAAGCTTATCCTGGAACACGCCAACTGAAAAGCTTCTCCTTACCTATGATTTTAAGCAACCTTACACTTGAGATTGAGCATCTTCTTGACAAAGAAACGATAGAGCGAACTATGGAAGAATGCATTCACGAGGTAATGGGTGTGTTCCTTCGTCCTGAGCTGGGTGGAATTATAGTGGAAAACCTAAACGCAGACGGGACATTATCAGATACATTCGATGGTCGTCTAGTTAATCCCGGACATGGACTTGAGTCTATGTGGTTCATTATGGACCTGGGTGTCAGACTTAATAGGAAAGATTTAATTGAGAAGGCCGTAAAAACAACATTAACTTTAATGGAATACGGATGGGATAAAAAGTACGGTGGCATTTTTTATTTCATGGACCGTAAAGGATTTCCACCTCAACAACTGGAATGGGACCAGAAACTATGGTGGGTACACATTGAAGCGCTTATAGCTTTATTAAAAGGATATCAACTTACAGGTTCTGAGGAGTGTATTGCCTGGTTTGAAAAGTTACACGAATATACATGGAATCACTTTAAAGACAGTGAACACCCAGAATGGTGGGGATACTTAAATAGAGAAGGTAAAGTTTTACTTGATTTAAAAGGAGGAAAATGGAAAGGTTGTTTTCATGTTCCCAGAGGCCTATTCCAATGCTGGAAGACATTAGAACAGATTAACAAACAATAAAAGACTTATAATTTAATATAGTTATCAAATAATATCCATGTTACTAATCGCCAGAGTTTGCTTATGAAGCAGGTGACTTTACAGCAAACGAGCTTGCAATCCTTGCAGAGAAAGATAAAGAATTTGTTCAGGAAGGACAACGTTGGTGGGATATACGTCGTATGACTCTTACCAAAGGAGGAAAACCTCTAGTGTTTACACCACAGGCAAGTTTTAATGGTGAGCCAATTTTGAATGAGTCAACAGAAGCTCATAAAGTATTATGGCCTATTGATAGAGCATTGCTTGATAATGATGATGCCTTAGAGCAAACTCCTGGTTATTAAACATTTCATTCTCTTTATTAATCCAAAGATGGCGATATTTTATTACATTTATCGCTATCTTTGGATAGTTTTTAGATGACTACTCATTTGCTTATGAGATACTTAACTAGACAATCAGTTATATTATTGTTTTTATTTGCCTTTGTAGCCTCAATTCAGGCTCAGAATGGCAATCACTCCACTTTCTATTATCAGAGAGTATCATTATTTGAGAAACTACCTGTCTCTAATGAAGATATTATCTTCCTTGGAAATAGTATTACCAATGGAGGAGAGTGGGCTGAACTGCTGAATGATATAAGAATCAAAAACCGAGGTATCAGCGGAGATGTTTGTCAAGGAGTACTTGACAGACTAAACTCAATTATAGATGGAGAGCCTTCTAAAATATTTCTTTTGATTGGAATAAACGATCTCGCAAGAGGTATTTCATCGGACAGCATAGTATCCGGTACAGAGAAAATTATAGATAGAATAAAGTCGGATTCACCAAATAGTTTAATCTATATTCAAAGCATTTTACCTGTCAATGATTCATTCGGTATGTTTAGCGGACATACCAAGCATAAAGAAATAATCAAGTCATTAAACAACAAACTCGAGTCTCTTGCAAATAGTAAAAAGGTGAAGTTTATAGACCTGTATAGTCATTTTGTAACTCCGGGTACGAACAATCTTAATCCTGAATATACAAATGATGGACTACACCTCATGGGAGAGGGATATATAAAATGGATAGAAATAATTAAACCATATATATATGAATAATACTTGGAGCAAAATAGTTCTTATTGTTACTTTTTATTTATTAGTAACTTCTTCAATTTTTGGTCAACCTATCAAGGTTGCCTGTGTGGGGAACTCTGTTACATATGGTATGGGAATTGAGAATCCTGAAGAAAGATACCCTGCTCAATTACAAGTAATGCTTGGCAATGAATATGAGGTAGGAAATTTTGGTCACAGCGGAGCTACCTTAATGAAACATGGATACAGACCCTATTGGAATTTACCTGAATTTAAAGAAGCTGTTGATTTCAGAGCAGACATCGTTATAATTCATTTAGGATTAAATGACACAGACCCAAGAGCATGGCCGAAGTACAGAGATGAATTTGTAAGAGACTATATTAACCTGATCGATACATTCAAACAAGTAAATCCTGATGCAGATGTTAAGATTTGCAGGATGACTCCAATATTTACCGGTCATTCGCGCTTTGAATCAAGTACCAGAGATTGGTATTGGCAGATTCAAGAGACAATTGAAGTGATTGCTGAAATTAGTGGTGTAGAGTTGATTGATTTGCATACGCCACTACATAAACGACCAGACCTTTTCCCGGATAATCTGCATCCCACTGGTGAAGGTGCAAAAATAATTGCAGAAAAAGTATATGGTGCCATAACAGGTGATTATGGAGGTTTAATACCAGCTTCAATATTTACCAGCGGTATGGTACTACAAAGGAATAAACCCATAATATTCTGGGGTACAGCTAATGCTAACGAAATAGTAGAAATAGAATTCAATAATCAAAAAAGAGATACTTCAGTAAACAGGTCAGGCAAGTGGGAAATTGAATTCCCTCCTTTAGAGGCAGGTGGGCCATACATCATTACAATCTCAAATGGTAATGAGGTTATCAGCTTGAAAGATATACTTATTGGAGACATATGGTTATGTTCAGGTCAGTCAAATATGGAGTTCCGACTTAATCAGGCTGCTACTTATTCTGATGATATAAAGGATGCAAATCTGCCTGAAGTAAGATTGTTCAATATGCAGCCTGTTGCGTATACAAATAATGTAGCATGGGATAAAGAGACGCTTGATAAAATAAATCGACTTCAATATTTTACCAAAACCGAATGGAAGAGAACTACACCTGAAACAGCAAAGGATTTCTCGGCAGTTGCGTATCATTTTGGCAAAACATTGCACCAGGAGACAGATGTACCGATCGGACTTATACTGAACGCTATAGGTGGATCTCCGGCAGAGGCATGGATAGACCGTTTTACTTTGGAGCACCATCCTCGCCTTGTTGGAATGTTTCGTAACTGGAAAAACAATGATTACATAAATCCATGGTGCAGAGAAAGAGCAGAAAAAAACAGTGAGCTCTCTGAAAACCCTTTACAACGCCACCCATATCAACCTTCTTATCTTTATGAAGCTGGTATACAGGACATCACAAGACTAAATATCGCAGGTGTTATATGGTATCAGGGAGAATCAAATGAACAAAATGTTGAATTGCACGAAGTAATTTTCCCTACACTGGTTGAAAGCTGGAGAAATGCATGGAGTGATGATCTGCCATTTTACTATGTACAGTTATCCAGTATGGCTGTGGGCAGAGAGACTTGGGGGCATTTCAGGGATAGTCAGCGCCGGCTCATGTACGAAATCCCAAATAGCGGAATGGCTGTTTCCTCTGATCTTGGAGACAGCACCGATGTTCACCCTCGTGAAAAGAGACAAATAGGTGAGAGGCTTGCTCGCTGGGCATTAAATAAAACATATGGTGTTGATGATATTATACCTTCTGGACCTCTGTTTCATGATTTCTTTATAGAAAATGATACAGTTTATCTCTCTTTCGAGTATGCTGAAGGACTTAGAACTTCTGATGGAAAAGCTCCCAGATCATTTGAGCTTGCTGAATTCCCGGGACTCTATTATCCTGCTGATACAGTAATCGAGGGAAATGTGATTAAAGTAACTTCTTCTAAAGTCAAAACTCCAAGATATGTAAGGTACGGTTGGAGTTCTTTTTCAGATGGCAATCTTATAAACATTGAGGGATTGCCCGCATCAACATTCTCAACACAGTTTAATAATAATTCACGATAGAATGATATATAAAAGAGGAGTGATATCAACTTTTTTGCTCAGTGCAGTATTTTCAATAATGTTTGCAGGGACTTCTTTGGCAGACAGTGTAATATGGGAACCAAAAGTAATAGGCATTCCTCCAAGTGATGCATATATTGGTCTTTCACTACTTGAGTCTGGTGAAATCAGACATTACAATTATGGTGAACAGGCTGACGAAGGAACTTTTTATCTTTCAAGCAAAGATAAAGGGCTGACATGGACTAAAGTAAACATTCCAAACAATATTCCCTTTGCCGATACCCGCAGTCCACTCAGCGGTGAATATTTAAGACTAATATCTTCACCGGGTATGGGCACTTATGCCATACGTACTAATGGAGGGCTTAACGGTGGCAGAGAGCTGGTTAAGGTATCCGATTCTATGGGCATTATGCTGAAGCCACCTGTTTTTATCAGAAATGGTAAACGTGTTGTTGTAGCAGGACATTATGGACTGCAAAGAGGTCTTCCAAGAGCATGTTTCACATTTATTTCAGATGATGACGGAAGAACCTGGAGACGTTCATCACTTGTCACAACTCCCGACCATCAGGGAGGCGGATTTCATGATGGTATACGTTGGAATCACGGTGCGGCAGAGCCTACGGTAATTGAACTTAAAGATGGAAGATTGTGGATGATTATACGAACTTCTCAAGATCACCACTATCAGTCGTTCTCAGACGATGGAGGAGAAACATGGAGTGATGCAACTCCCTCACCATTCTATGGCACAATTACAATGCCTACAATTGGCAGATTACAGGATGGAAGGATTTTATTCCTTTGGTCAAATACCACACCTCTACCCGAAGTAAATAATACTAATGGAGTATGGGATGATGTTTTTACCAACAGAAATGTAATTCATGCAGCAATATCTTCTGATGATGGGAAAAGTTGGCAGGGATTCCGTGAACTATATCTTGATCCCAGGAGAAATGCAGAAGACTTCGGGACAATACCAGGTATAGACAAAAGTGTTCATCAGAGTCAGTTTATTGAGGTCGATCCTGGTGAAGTTTTAGTATCACTTGGTCAACATCCACTACACAGGGTTATGCTTCGGTTTAATGTAGACTGGCTATATGAGAATGAACGTTTTTGCGATTTTTCTGATGGACTAGACCAATGGAGTGTCTTTAATTACTACAAAGGTATAGTGGGCCATTGCGGCTATAACCGTATTCCGGGTTGTACTCTTGAGGATGGGAAATTACTGGTAAAGTATATCGAAGATGATACATTGCTTACCTCTGTAAGAGGAGCTGTATGGAATTTCCCTGCTTTTCATAAGGGAAAATTGTCACTGTCTATTAAATTTAATGATTTAAACAGTCAGGGAGAGCTGATACTTAACGATAGATGGTTCAACCCAACCGATACAACTGCATCATATTTTGCCCCCTTCAGTCTTAAGTTAAATACTAACATTCTAAAGATAAGGGATACTAATCCACACTTAATAGAGATTGAATGGGATCTCAATAAAACCAGACCTGCTGCAATTGTATATGTAGATAAAAGAAAAAGATTGTCATTACCTCTTTCAGATGAGTCTCTACATGGCATCTCTTATCTGCAACTGCTTAGTGACAGGGTTAAAGGAGACAAAGGTTATCTAATTGAATGGGTAAAGGCTGAAAAGCTTTAATAAAAACAATAGAAATGAAACTTAATAGCAAATTACTTTTTGTACTTTTTTTAGTATCAGGACTTATTTCCTGCTCAAATAAAAAAAATAGTGAGTCGCTCCAATTGCTCCCAATGCCCCAGGAAGTAGTGGTCGACTGGTCAAAAAAACATCAGCTTAAAAACGGTGAGATTGATGCTGATAAAATATCAGTAAAATTCATAAGCTCATTCCCTGAAGAGGAGGGATACAGACTTTCGGTAACTCCTGACTCTGTGATAATAGAAGCTGTAAACGATAAAGGTGTTTTTTGGGCTAAACAAACATTAAATCAACTTATTTTACAGGCACAAAATAGTAATCAGTATATACCTCAGGTTGTTATTACCGACTGGCCTGCTTTTCGTGTCCGTGGTTTTATGCATGATGTTGGCAGAAGTTTTATATCTGTAGAAGAGCTTAAAAAACAGATTTCACTTTTATCACAGTATAAGGTAAATGTGTTTCACTGGCATTTGACTGAAAATCAAGGATGGCGACTAGAAAGCAAGCGATTCCCTCAACTTAACGACAGCAGCAGTTTCACCCGTTTACACGGAAAATACTATACTATTGAAGATGCTCACGAGATTGCAGATTGGGCCCGTCAACACAATATGATGTTAATTCCAGAGATTGATATGCCGGGTCACAGTGCGGCTTTTGTACGTGCAATGGGTGTGGATATGCAATCTCCTGAAGGAATGAAGATATTAAAGGAGCTTATGGAAGAGATCTGTACAGAGGTCTTCCCTGATGCTGAGTACATACATATTGGTACTGACGAAGTGCAATTTACTAATCCTGATTTTGTTCCTGAGATGGTAGAATATGTCCGTGGTTTCGGAAAGAAGGTAATCTCATGGAATCCCGGCTGGAATTATAAACCGGGAGAGATTGATGCTACTCAGCTATGGAGTTATAAAGGCAAGGCACAGCCGGGTATACCTGCGATAGATTCAAAGTTTCATTATATAAATCACTTCGATGCCTTTGGAGATATCGTTGCGTTATATAACAGCAGAATATACAATCAGGTGCAGGGAAGTGATGATATAGCCGGGTCAATACTTGCAATTTGGAATGATCGTTATTTGCCAACTGAAAAAGATATTATACTTCAAAACTATTTCTATCCAAATATGATGGCGTTTGCAGAACGTACCTGGAGAGGTGGCGGCAGTGAATATTTTGATAAAAATGGTGTAATTCTGCCTACTGATGAAAATGATCCTGTTTTCATTGAGTTTGCCAATTTTGAGGATCGCATGCTTTGGCATAAAAAGTATATTTTTGCTGATGAACCTTTCCCTTATGTTAAACAGACCCATTTGAAATGGAATATTACAGATCCATTTCCAAACGGAGGAGATCTGGATATGTCGTTCCCTCCTGAAGAGAATCTAAGTGATAGTTATACATATGAAGGAGAAGTATATAATGCAAACCCTGCAGTTGGTGCAGGTATTTATTTACGACATGTTTGGGGTCAAACTGTTCCTGCTTTCTATGATAACCCTCAGGAAAATCATACAGCATATGCATACACATGGGTATGGTCTCCTAAGTCTCAAAAAGTAGGTTTATGGGCTTCTACTCAGGACTACAGCAGATCAGAAGCTGATCTTGCAGCACCACAGGGACAATGGGACTATCGAGGTAGTAAGATATGGATTAATAATCAGGAACTTCCGGCTCCTGTGTGGGAAAATACTCATACTGAAAAGACAAATGAGATTACACTTAAGAATGAGAACTATATAGCCCGTGAACCAATAGAGGTTCAGTTAAATAAAGGATGGAACAAGATACTTTTGAAACTGCCCGTTGGTAAATTCAGTACTCCTGAAGTAAGGCTGCAGAAATGGATGTATACATTTATATTTGTCACTCCTGACGGAAAAGAGGCAATGCCGGGATTAATATATAGCCCTTCGAAAATAAAAGAATAAGAGTTGAATTTGAAAATGAATTCGTTTACTACTTTCATATCGCAACTATTTATTATTTCACTTGTAGCAGTATTCACACTTTCTTGTAAACAGCCTGCAAGTGAAAAATCAAAAAACAATACAATGAAAATAAACTGGAACAAATTATCAACAGCCGGTTTAAACGGAGATTTAACTAAAGGTGTATCTGCATCTTATGCTGCACTGATCAACGGGAAATTAATAGTTGCAGGAGGAGCAAATTTTCCCGGTAAGCTTGGTTTTGAAGGTGGAGCAAAAGCTTTTTACGATGAGATATTGATTTATGACAATACTTCTGAAGATTGGAAAGTTATAGGCCGGCTCCCAACACCTTCAGCCTATGGAGTCTCTGTTTCTGTCTCAGAAGGAGCACTATGGATAGGTGGTAACAATGAAAAAGAGTCATTAAAGTCCTGTTATAAGTTGTCGCTATCACCAAATAATGAAATTTCACTCAAACCATTAGTTGATTTACCTTTTCCTATGGACAATTTCTCTGGTTGCTCCATTAATGAAACTGTATTTGTTGGTGGTGGCATCGTGGATGGCAAATCTTCCAATAAATTTTATTGCTTAGATACTAAAACTGATAGTGAGTGGATTGAATTGCCAGATTACCCAGGAATACCACGAGTACAGCCAGTATTGGTTTCATTAGAAACAGAAGGTAAAACCTATATTTATCTTTTAGGAGGCTTCTTTGGTGGTGATGAGAATCAAGAACCGGCTATGGCCACTGATATTTTACGATTTGATGTTGCTGAAAATGTATGGTCTGTGGTTGGTGAGCAGATTGACCCTGAAACAGGTAATCCCTTCTCACTTGGAGGAGCAACTGCGTTTGCTATCAACAACAGATATATAATATGCCTTGGTGGTGTAAATTATGATATATTCCTTGATGCAATCACTACGCAATATAACATTGGATTTGATACTAAATTAACTCCTGAAGAAAAGAAGGAGAAAAATCTAAATTTCTCAAAGCATTATATGACTCAACCTGTTGAATATTATAAGTTCAACACTGAATGCAGGGTTTATGATACTCATACAGGAGAATGGATAACCATTGATAATACAACCAACTCAGCACGCGCCGGCGCCACTCTGGTAACTGATGGAAACAGATTCTATGCTGTGCAGGGTGAGTTAAAGCCTGGTTTAAGAACATCTGTATCATATATGGGAGAGGTTGTAACAGAGTAAATATACACCCTTAATATGGGGTCAAATTGAAATTATTAATCAAAGAAACAATATAAAAGACAAATAATGAGAAACAGTAAATATTATCCCTGGGTAGTAGTTGGATTGCTTTGGTTTGTAGCCCTTCTGAATTATCTCGACAGACAGATGCTTTCTACCATGCAATCTTCTATGCAGATGGATATCCGTGAACTGGCAATTGCAGAGAACTTTGGACGAATAATGGGTATATTCCTGCTTATATATGGATTAATGAGTCCTATAGCAGGTATAATTGCAGATAGAGTAAATCGTAAATGGCTAATTGTGGGCAGCCTTTTCGTTTGGTCGGCCGTAACCTGGGGAATGGGTTATGCTGAGACCTACAGTCAGGTTTATTGGCTTAGAGCGCTAATGGGTGTAAGTGAAGCGCTGTATCTGCCTACCGGACTTGCTATGATTGCAGATTTTCATAGCTCAAAAACAAGATCTCTGGCAATTGGAATACATATGTCGGGACTTTATACCGGTCAGGCTCTCGGTGGTTTTGGTGCTACTATTGCCGCAAATTACTCCTGGCAAACTGTATTTCACTGGTTTGGAATAGTTGGAATAATTTATTCAGTATTATTGATATTTATACTATTTGATAAAGAGGGTCATGCAGGAACAAAAACATCAAGACTCAATGTCGATCCTCAAAAAACTCCAGTTAAGAAAGCCTCTGTTTTAAGTTCATTCGGATTAATATTAGGAACACTCTCATTCTGGATAATGCTGTTCTATTTTATGGCTCCAAGTTTCCCGGGATGGGCAACAAAAAACTGGCTACCTACTCTATTCTCAGAGAATCTGGGTGTAGAAATGGCTAAGGCAGGACCTATGGCTACGATATCTATTGCTATCGCATCGTTTTTTGGAGTACTTATTGGTGGGCCACTTTCTGACAAGTGGGTACAGAAAAATATAAGAGGAAGAATTTACACTAGCGTTATAGGTTTAACGCTTACTATTCCATCTCTGATTTTATTAGGCTATGGTCACAGCTATGTAGGACTAATTGGTGCTGCTGTGCTGTTTGGTATTGGTTTTGGTATGTTTGACACAAACAACATGCCTATTCTTTGCCAGATTATACCACAGAAACTAAGGGCAACAGCATATGGAATAATGAATATGATGGGTGTATTTGCAGGTTATATCGTTACTCTCATGCTTGGCAGTTCAACAGATGCAGGAAATTTGGGGGCAGACTTCAGCAAATTATCAATTGTAGTATTAGTTGCCGTAGTACTGATGCTTATATTTGTAAAACCTAAACCTGAACTGACTTACAATCAGGAGAATTAAAGCTAAAAGCAAAAAATAAGAATTATAAATCGTAAACAAATAAAAATACTAAGTATGCAATTCGAAAAGATTAAAGGATTAATAGTAGCACCATTTACTCCTTTTGACAAAAAAGGTGAAGTGGATCTGAGCCCTATAGATAATTATGCATCCATGTTGCAGAAAAATGGACTGATAGGCGTATTTATAAACGGATCTTCGGGTGAAGGTTATATGCTGACAGTTGAAGAGCGAATGAAACTTGCTGAAAAGTGGGTATCAGTATCTCCCAAAGGATTTAAGGTAATTGTACATGTGGGGGCAACCTGTATAAAGGATAGCTTCAGGCTTGCTCAGCATGCACAGGAGATAGGAGCTTTTGGTACAGGTGCAATGGCTTCACCATTCCCAAAAGCAGGAAGAGTTGAAGAGCTTGTAAAATATTGCGAAGAAATTGCTTGCGGCGCCCCTGATCTGCCATTCTATTTCTATCATATACCTGCATTAAATGGAGTTTTCCTTCCTATGCTTCCTTTCCTTAAAGCTGCAGATGGAAGAATCCCTAATCTGGCTGGTATCAAATACACATATGAAAGTCTGTATGAATACAATCAGTGCATGCTCTATGAAAATGGTAAATTTGATATGCTCCATGGGCAGGATGAGACAATACTTTCTGCTCTGATTATGGGTGGTGCTAAGGGAGGAATTAGCGGAACTGGCAGTTACATTGGTAAAACTCTTGTTAGCGTTATTGATGAATATAATAAAGGTAATATTGCCGAAGCTGTTGATCACCAAAACTTTGCACAGGAAGTTATCAATGTTATTGCTCGTTACAGAGGCAATATTGTTGCCGGAAAACGAATAATGAAATTCTTAGGTATTGATTTGGGTATCAATCGTACTCCATTCCAGAATGTAACATCTGAAGAAGAAGCTATAATAAGAAAAGAGCTTGAAGCAATCGGTTTCTTCGAACGATGCAACAAGCTCTGATCATTATTTATAATGATTGATTAACTATTTGATGAGGTCAGTCAGTTTAACAGCCTGGAAGGTCATGTGTGCTACACTACTTTCGTAAAGGATGCCAACTGTCTCCTCATCAATCATAGTTAAGCATGAATAACCCCAACCGTAATCCTCATCAAGCAATACATCATATTCTGTAGGGAATGTTAATCCACCATCTAAGCTTGCTTTGATAGTAATATTATTTCTGCCCTTTGTTGTATTGGGATTTGAGAAAAGGAGTATATCCTTACCAATTATATTATCTTCTGCTTTAACACTTATCAAACTTGCCATACAAACCGGCTCCTGAAGTACGCTGCGTGATGATGGATGTTCCTTCCATGTTTTACCCAGATCGGTAGTTATAGCAACAGCCCTGCTCCCTCCTCTGTTATCTCTCATGTTTAGCATTAACACACCCGGCTCAACTTCCACCACTTGTGCTTCTGTTGTGTTAGATCTTGCAGGATTGTGAATTTTCCATGTCTCTCCATGATCCTTACTATACATTATGCCTGCATGAGGCATTCTTTCTGAGTCGATAAACTGAATTGCAAACACTAATGTTCCATCTTCCATTGTTATACCTTTACCGGGGCCTTGCAGTAAAAAGTTCCATGAAGGATCTTTAACCTGCTCTGTAATATTAATAGGCTCAGACCAGGTTTTGCCATCATCTGTACTTTTACTTAATACCAGCTGAGCTGTAGTCTCTTTTCCATTTCCTGACATTGAGTTTGTCCATGCTCTGCCATTCCCCATACCGTGTGTCCATGCTGCAATAACCCAGATAGTACCTGTTTTTTTGTCAACAAGAATTGCCGGATCACCTACTCCATTCTGTGCCTTTGGCATACCATCAGTTTCACCAAAACTTAAAGGTAATCTCATTTTCTCCCATGTTTGACCTTTATCTGTACTTCTGCTTAGTCCAACATCAACATATTCCTGCAGATCTACACTACTGTTATAACGTACATCGTATACACCTAAAAGTGTACCCTCATTTGAAGTATCTAATCCTGGTATTCTGAAAGAGGCAGAACCATCATCACCAGCATGTCTCACACCAATTCCCAGTCTATGAACTGCCTTCTCTGAAAACATTGATAAAGGTGCATCCTTACCATCAAGTTTTACAGAACTCATTTCCACATCTATTTTTGAGACAAGAGAGCTGTTGGGTTTCATCTGCAAACTTACCCAGAAGTAGTTAATACCAGGGAATAGTTTATAATTGGGAGAAAAAACTACATCGTTGCCAGGTGACTTCTCCTCAACAATTTTTATGGAGTATGACTCATTGGCTGATAAAGTCTTTCCGGGAGAGTGACTGGATATATATTGTCCCACAGGTGCAAAATGAAGCTCTCCTCTTCTTTGCGGTGCTTCAGTACCGCTATAATAAAGTTTTACTGCTGCAATTTCGCTAAGGTTTACTTCATCTGCAAAGCGAAGCTTTATCTCATTCAGCTCTTTGGAACTCTTGGCATCAATCCTTACATAGAATAATACATTGTCGGTTCTGTCAATAAGAATCGGAATCTTGGTCTGCTTTACCTGTACTGTATCAGCAGCCTGAATTATAAAAGTAAGTGCAAAAAGTTGCAACAAAAAAAGTAAAGAGATTTTAGTTTTCATAAAAGTTAGTTTGTTTGTATAATATTTTAATAATACTGGTGTATATAATTAGTAAATATAGTAAAACAAATTATATACTCAATAAATAAAACAGTAAATTGCCTATATTGTATATAAATTATATTATTATAAGGCCTCTTTGCTTATTTCTTCAACTATTTCAGGATTTACCAATGTTGTTATATCACCAAAATCACTCTTTTCCCCTTCCGCTATTTTCCTCAAAATACGGCGCATTATTTTTCCTGATCTTGTTTTTGGCAATCCTGTTACAAACTGTATCTTATCCAGTTTAGCTATTCCACCTATCTGATCAGAAATAAGCTGGTTGATCTCTTTATACAGATTATTTCTGTCACGCCATAAACCAACCTCTTTCAGTACCACAAATCCATACAGTGCATTACCTTTAATATCATGAGGAAATCCTACAACAGCACTTTCAGCAACAGTCTGATGCTCATTGATTGCATCTTCTATAGGTGCAGTGCCCAGGTTGTGACCCGAAACAATAATCACATCATCAACTCTTCCGGTAATCCTGTAATAGCCAACCTCATCTCGCAAAGCTCCATCACCGGAAAAATATTTCCCCGGGAACTTAGAAAAATATGTATCAATATATCTCTGATGATCCCCCCAAATGGTTCTTGCAATTCCCGGCCATGGATAATCAATGCAGAGGTTACCAAGTTTCTGGTTTCCCTCTATCTCATTTCTCAGTTCATCCATCAATACCGGTCTGATACCCGGCAGTGGCAAAGAAGCGTATGTAGGTTTTGTTGGTGTAACAAAAGGTATGGCAGAGATTACAATTCCTCCTGTTTCAGTTTGCCACCATGTATCTACCAATGGACAGCGTTTATTACCTACATGGTCGTTGTACCAATGCCATGCCTCTTCATTTATTGGCTCTCCTACTGAACCGATCACTTTAAGGCTATCCATTTCAAAATCCTGTACAAATTCTATTCTCTCTTTAGCAAGCGAACGAATAGCAGTAGGTGCTGTATAAAACTGATTCACATTATGTTTTTGTATTACATTCCAGAATCTGCTGTGATCGGGATAAGACGGAATACCTTCAAATAATACTGTTGTCGCACCATTAAGCAAGGGTCCATATATTGTATATGAGTGGCCTGTTATCCATCCTATGTCAGCTGTACACCAATAGACATCATTTTCTTTGTAATTAAATACATTTTTAAATGTATATGCAACATATACCATATATCCTGCGGTTGTATGCACCATACCTTTTGGTTTGCCGGTTGAACCTGATGTATATAGTATAAAAAGAGGATCTTCTGCATCCATAACTTCAGCTTTACTGGTAGTTTCTGCCTGTTCAAGCAAAGGTTGCAGCCATATGTCGCGCCCCTCTTTAAAATCTATTTCCTGATTAGTTCTTTTTACCAGGAGAACCTTTTCTATTGTATTAGTTTTGTTTAGAGCATCATCCACAATTTTTTTAAGATCAACAGTTTTATTGCCCCTATATCCTCCGTCAGCAGTAATGATTACCTTTGCATTGCAGTCATTAATCCTGGTTGACAGAGCATTTGCTGAAAAGCCTGCGAAAATGACTGAGTGAATAGCTCCTATTCTGGCACATGCTAAGACTGTAAACACAAGTTCCGGAATCATAGGCAAGTATATACAGACTCTGTCACCCTTTTTTACACCCTGATCACGTAAAACATTAGCCATCTTGGACACTTCAGTATAAAGCTCACTGTACGTGAAAAATCTTGATGGTTCATCGGGATTATTTGGTTCAAATATGATTGCTTTTTTATCACCTCTGTTGGCAAGATGTCTGTCGATACAATTTTTTGTTATATTAAGCTTTGCGTTCTTATACCAAACAAACTCCGCTTTCTGCATATCAAACTCCACAACTTTATCCCACTTCTGATACCATGTAAAATTATTTTCTGCAATTTTACCCCAGAACTTTTTAGGTTTATTCACTGATTTCCTATACACCTTAAAGTATTGTTCCAGAGAGTCTATACTGTAACTACTCATATTTACCGGATTTTTAAATGTTTAAACAATTTTAATTCTGAACATATCTGTGAGTGAAAAAGTTTTAGATATCCTTAGCTTTGTATAATAAAAAAAAGTAGTGGTCAGAATTTTTAATAATCTGACCACTACTTTCTTATATAAATATTCTCTTTTAGTACCTAATCGAACATCTTTCTGAATTTATTGAACACACTTTTACGTGCGGTTGCTGAAGGAGAAAAGCTCTCTGATTTCTCAAACTCTTCCATCTGCTTACGCTCTTTAGCACTAAGATTCTCCGGTACATATACATTTACATGTATCAACTGATCTCCCTTTCCATATCCATTAACAGTGGGCAGTCCCTTATTTCGCAGGCGTAAAACCTTACCCGGTTGTGTTCCCGGATCAATTTTAACTTTAGCTATACCATCAATTGTTGGCACCTCCACGGTTCCACCAAGTGCTGCAGTTGGGAAACTAAGGAACAGATTATATATCACATCATTTTCATCTCTGATAAGATTTGGATCTTCCTCCTCTTCTATTACTATCAGCAAATCACCGTTTACACCGCCTCTACGTGCAGCATTACCCTTTCCGGACATAGAAAGCTGCATACCTTCAGCTACACCTGCAGGAATCTTTATAGATATAACTTCTTCCTCCCTTACTATACCTTCACCATTACAGTTAGAACATTTTTTTGTTATTGTTTTTCCATCACCGTTACAGGTAGGACAGGTTGATGAAGTCTGCATTTGACCAAGTATAGTGTTTGCAACACGTGTTACAACCCCTGAACCATTACATGTGGTACATGTAGATACAGAGTTACCGTTTTCAGAGCCATTACCATCGCAGTGGGAACAAGAGACATATTTCTTAACTTTAATCTTTTTCTCAACTCCGTTAAGAATCTCTTTTAGTGTAAGCTTCACTTTCACTCGTAGATCAGAACCCCTGTTAACCCTTCTTCCGCGCTGAGAACTGCCAAAGCCCCCGAAACCGCCAAATCCACCAAAGTGTCCTCCGAAAATATCTCCAAACTGAGAGAAGATGTCGTCCATTGACATCCCTCCACCACCAAAGCCGCTTGATGCAGAACTGCCTACACCTGCATGTCCAAACTGATCGTATCTTGCACGTTTATTCTCGTCACTCAATACTTCATAAGCTTCGGCAGCCTCCTTAAACTTTTCCTCAGAAGCCTTATCCCCTGGATTCTTATCCGGGTGATACTGAATTGCCTTTTTTCGGTAGGCCTTTTTTATCTCTTCAGCTGATGCATTTCTGGGTACCTCCAGAACTTCGTAATAATCTCTTTTACCGGCCATATTATTCTCCTACAACTACTTTAGGGAAACGAATAATTTTATCATTCAATTTATAACCCTTTTGTATACAATCAATCACTTTACCTTTCTGTGACTCATCTTGTGCTGGTACGGTTGTAACAGCTTCAAAAGTGTCAGCATCAAAAGGCATGCCTACAGATTCGATCTCTTCTACTCCATTTTGTTTTAGGAAGCTGATGAACTTTGAATAAATAAGATCCATGCCCTCAAGCATTGCATCCTTATCCTCTGACTGATGCAAAGAGTCAAGTGCACGTTCAAAATCGTCTACTAATGATATAATATTAAGCAGAACTCTCTCACCTCCATTTTTTATGATCTCTGCTTTCTCTTTTATAGTTCTTTTTCTGAAATTGTCAAATTCAGCATTTAACCTTAGGAAACTGTCATTCAGATCTTCATGACTTTTCTGAAGCTCATCATATTCACTCTTAAGCTTTGTATACTCGTCAATATCCTCCTGTTCCCCGGAATCTTTATTTACTTCTTCCTTAGCTGAATTATCGCTGTTTTCTGTCAAATTGTCCTTAATATCTTTTTCACTGTCTTTAGCACTATCGTGCTGACCTGTTCCACGTTTCATATATAATTTATTTTGTTTTCAATATCTACCCTAAGTCTACTGCAAATAGTTTGCCATAATTTTTTCAAAGAAATAATTCACACCATTCATCAAAAATTTCTACTTGATGCCAACCATGTCTGCTCAGGCTTTGTCTTATCTTCTTTAATGGTTTTTCTTTTCCCAACTGAGATTTTGAAAAAAATTTATCTGCAAAGCAGATTATCTGCTCCTCAAGACTTTGGGGTCTCATATCTCTTTTTGGAATTGGCAAGTTCCTGTTGAGGATTGTTTCAAGACTTAGTCCTGTACCTGTATGTCTCTCACACACCTTACCATGCTTAGGGTACCCCTCTTCGGTCAATAGCTCTCGTCCCAGATAACCGTGACATATATATGGCATATCTCCCATACATGCAATATGAGGAGCTTTGGTCTTAAAAATCCCAATATCATGAAGCATTCCTGCCTCCTCTATAAACTTAACATCTACAGCCAGCTCAGGATGTTTATTAACTATATCAAGAGCCTTTTTTGTCACATCGCTACAATGAGACATATAGATATCATATAATTTAGTTCCTTCTTTATAGTACTTTCTTATAATTATATTTGGATCCATAAATATCGGTTTTCCAGCTACAAAGGTAGCATAAAAATATCAATCTGTCAGCTGATTCATATTTGTTAATTTAGTCTAAACATATAAGTGAGAAAATATAAATAACATATATTTGTCAACATATGCTGAAAAAAAGGTTGAATAGGCTTAGTTTGTTTTATCCATTGCTGTTTACATTATACGTATGCAGTATCACACTTTTCACCCATTCACATTATATTAACAACATCAGGTACGTTCACTCACACCCTATAAGGTTAGGTGAAATACCTTCACATGACCACTCTGAAAAAGAGCTTCAGCTGCTCGATCAGCTTTTCAACACATCAATAACATCAGATATAATACCTGATGTAGATCTTTCAGGTAATATTCCCCTAAAAAAGATAAGATATAGCAATCTTTATCAGCACCTGCACATAATTAGCCCCACTACATCATTACTGCTCAGGGCTCCTCCTTCATTTCTGTGAATAGATCGGTCTGGATATCAGACCACACAATCATTTCATCTATGATTGATAAAATAGTAGACCTATCATAGTCTGATAGTCTCATACAGAATAACTATACACTCAAATCAAACAACAGAATGAAGAAGTTTATAATAATCACTCTGATAGTTGTACTATTTAACAACTATATCAAAGCGGATAATAACATTACAGATCAGACAGATGCAAATATTTATGGCCATGTTTTGGATAAAAAAACCAATGAACATCTCCCATATGCAACAGTTAAACTGCAGGGCACAACAATTGGGATAACTACAGATGGTACTGGCCACTACTTTTTAAGAAATCTTCCCACAGGCAATTTCACTCTTGAAGTGTCTATGATTGGATTCAAGACAGTTTCAAGAGAAGTAAACATTGAAGCCGGAAAAACAATAGAGATAAATTTTGAACTGGAAGAGTCGTCAACTTCACTTAATGAAGTGGTTGTATCTGCAAATAGAAATGAGACAACAAGAAGAACTGCACCATCACTAGTCAGTGTTCTCGATATGCAAACATTAGATGTAACAAATTCAAAAACATTGTCGGATGGACTTAAATTTCAACCCGGATTAAGAGTTGAAAATAATTGCCAGAATTGTGGAACTACACAGGTTAGAATAAATGGTATGGAAGGTTCATATTCACAGATTCTCATCGACTCTCGGCCGATGATTGGAGCACTAGCTGGTGTTTATGGTCTGGAACAGATACCTGCTAATATGATTGAACGAATTGAAATAATTCGTGGAGGCGGATCTGCCCTTTTCGGAGCCAATGCCATAGGAGGAACAATTAATATCATAACGCGGGAACCTATTAGAAACAGTGGTGAGTTCTCTCACACCTTATCAAGTATAAACAGCAGCGGTAGTTTAGAGAATAACACAACATTTAATGCCTCACTTGTAAATGACACTCGAAATGCAGGTATAATGGTTTATGGTCAGCACCGCCTAAGAGATGGGTTTGATATAGATGGAGATAGCTTTACAGAGCTGCCCTCGTTAAAAAACAGGTCACTCGGATTTAGATCTTTCCTTAAAACAGGTGTATATTCAAAGCTTACCCTTGAATACAGGAATATTCATGAATTCCGGCGTGGTGGAGACAGATTAGATCTTAAACCTTATGAAAGTTTTATAACAGAGCAAGTTGAGCATTACATTAATAGTGGTTCTCTGAGCTTCGATAAATATTCATCTGATCAAAAAAGCAAACTTAATCTCTATACAGCTGCCAGTCATACGGAAAGAGCAAGTTACTATGGTGCAGGTACTCCTTTTAATAATAATGTACCTGCAATTGAACCAGGTATGTCTCAAGATGAAATCGAAAGCATAAATGAAATAATAAAGAACAACCAAGCACGATTAAATTCCTTTGGTACAACATCTGAACTCACCTATCAGATTGGAGGTCATTATATCCGATCGTTCAGCAATCTGTGGTTCATGCCGGCTGACCTTACTGCCGGAGCTGAATACCTTGGGAGTGAACTTGATGATATAAGTGGCTACCGAACAGAGAAAATTTCACAGAAAACATATACATTAAGTGGATTCATCCAAAATGAATGGAAAATTGAAATGTGGAGCTTTCTTGTTGGTGGAAGACTTGATAAGCATAATTTAGTGGATAACGCAATTTTCAGTCCTAGAATTAATATGCGGTACAACCCAACCGAAAATATTAACTTCAGACTTACATATAGTGCGGGTTTTCGTGCACCTCAGATATTCGATGAAAACCTCCATGTGGATATTGCAGGAGGTAAACAGATAGTGAGGATACTCTCTGAAAAGCTGAAAGAAGAGAGATCAAACAGTGTTAGTGGCTCGGTAGATTTCTATCATCAGATAGATAACAACAGACTATTAAACCTGCTTATCGAGGGATTCTATACAAAACTAAACAACCCTTTTACTGATGTAAGACTTGGAAATGAAATTGTTATAGAGAATGCAAGCTCTGGAGCGATGGTGTATGGTATGAACCTTGAAGGCAGAATTGCATTAAACAATAAACTCGATCTGCAGGCAGGGGCTACATTTCAAAAAAGTCTGTATGAAGAGGAGAGAAAATGGTGGGAACCTGAAACACCCGAAGAGGAAGAATTAGATAAGGTAATACCTACGAAAAGAATGATGCGAACACCTGACAGTTATGCATATTTAGTGATAACTTTAGCTCCAACAGATAAGTTTACAGCCTCTTTGTCGGGCAACTATACTGGCAGTATGCTTGTGCCTCATGATGCAGGTTTTGGTGTAGAAGGTGTTGACAAGTTCTCTACAGTTTATATAACTGAAAAATCTCCATCATTTTTTGAACTCAATACAAAAATTGCATACACTATTAATGTTTATCATGACACAAAGCTTGAGCTGAATGCTGGCATTCAAAACATTTTCAACTCATTTCAGAAAGATTTTGATACCGGTGCAGGAAGAGCCAGCAACTACATTTATGGACCTGGAATGCCAAGAACATTTTTCATAGGTACAAAAATATTGCTCTAACTATCAAAAAACATTAAACCAAAACAGGTGCAACTTTATGCAGTTGCACCTGTTTTATTTATACATATCTATTTTATTGGTCACATTCTACTCTTACATGCTCCTTATTTAAAAGAGCAACATAAGAACAAGGTAAGAGCAAAGTAAGAGTTAAGCAAGTACCAATAGTGTGTAAACTGTCAATATAATTATAACGGAATTACATATTTTTTCATTGCCTCATCCTGGAGAGATTTTGGCACAGCCTCCTTCACTTCATCAACAATAATGTTGATCAACCTTTCGCGGATAAACTCCTTACGGGTTACGAGACTGACTTCACGTACAGGAGTTGAGTTTTTAAATGGTCTTACATTCTTTTTTTGCTTCTCACTGAGGTTGGCGATAGCCATTTCTGGAATAACAGTCAGACCCTCATTCTCATCTACAATATTTATAAGTGTATCGATACTGCCCGCTTCATAGGAGAAAATGGATTGATTTGCACCTTTTCTTTTCTTAAGATTGCACAAGTGAAGAATCTGCGTCCTGAAACAATGCACCTCGTCAAGCAACCATAACTTAGTAGCATTCAGATCATCTTCATCCAATGCATTTTTTGCATACAGAGATCGCTCAAGTGGTGAAACATATGCAAAAAACTGTTCGTAATAGATTGGGGTTTCATTTATCGAAGGTTCTTTCAGCGGAGTAGCCAGAATTCCACCATCAAGAGAATCATTAGATAAACCTTTTAATATCTGATCGGTTGTAAGCTCTGAAATAATAATTCTGATATCATAATTATTGTCACGATGAACCTGCATGAGTTTAGGCAAAAGATAGGGAGAGATAGTAGGAATTATTCCGAGTCTGAACACCCCTTTTACGATACCTTTCTCCTCCAGAATTATCTCCTTTATATGATTAACCTGAGCAACAGCAACGCGGGCTTGGTCGATAATACGTTCTCCAATCTCTGTTGGCTGAACAGGCAGTTGTGAACGATCGAATATTTTTACTCCCAGCTCCTCCTCCAGCTTTTGAATCATCATACTCAGTGTTGGCTGTGTTACAAACGATGCCTCTGCAGCTTTGGAAAAATGGCGATAGTTATCTACTGCAATAATATATTCTAACTGTTGTATATTCATAAAGCTTATTCTTTAATCAAATGAAACATAAAAATTACCTGTATATTACTTGTAGTTTGAGAAATACTTCATAAACTGTACACGTTCGTACAGGTATGGACTCTTTATGTTTGCATAGTTCAATTTACCCTTAAACTCCTCAATATTTGTATAGTTGTTTTGGTTCATCCACTCTTCAATACATGTAAGGATATGATCAACTGTTTCCAAACCGTTTTCATATAATGTACTGCATAATTGTATTGCTCCAGCACCTGCAAGAATTCCCTTAATTACATCTTCCCATGTATGAACACCGTATGAACAGGCAATATCAAAATCAGGCACTCGACCCGACACTATTGCGGTCCACCTTAAAGTATCACTGAAATCAGAAGGGTTGCTGAAAACCGGACCTGGTACTAACTCCAGAGTCTTAATATCAATATCAAGCTGATAGAAACGATTAAACAACACTATACCATCAGCTCTAAGAGCCTTCAACTTTGAAACAAGTCCCGGTAAATTACCGATATTCTTTGCCATTTTGATTACAACCGGTATATGGATAACCTTTTTTAGTTCCCTGACAATATTAACATATGTATCCTCAAGATATGTATCTCCAAACTCACCGGCATTTAGAACAAACAGGTTAAGTTCCAAACCATCAGCTCCTGCATCCTGAATAGTTTTTGCAAATTCAGTCCATCTTGCCATTTTATAGCAGTTTATACTTGCAATAATTGGCACACTGCAACGCTTCTTTGCCGATCTGATTAAATCAAGATATTTATCCATATGATTCATCTGAACATAAGTATTGATGTAATCGGCAGCTTCCGGGTAATCTGCTATCTGAGATAGTTTTTCTGAATGATTTTCAATCTGCTCTTCAAAAAGAGATTTCAAAACTATTGCTCCCACACCTGAGTTTTCCAGTTCTATAATCTTATTAATAGAATTTGTTAACCCGCTGCTTGCAGCAATTATGGGATTTTTTAGTTTTAACCCCGCAAATGTTGTTTGTAAACTTGTAGTCATACGATGAAGAAATGTTTTTCAAAATTTCATAATAAACAAAAATAGGGAATTTTATTGATAAAATCGATATGTTATATTTAAAAATAATGTCATCGTTTATCAGCGACTTCCAAATATAAGTGTCCCTATTCTTACAATTGTACTCCCTGACTCAATTGCGAGGGGGTAGTCGCCGGTCATTCCCATTGAAACTTCTTTAAAATCAGCATCATCTTTAAAATGAAGATCTTTGAATTCATCAAAAAGCGACTTAAGCTGATCGAACTCATTTTTCACCTTTTTTTCATCTTCAGTAAATGTGGCCATACCCATGAGGCCCGAAATTTTCACATGCCTGCATTCTCTCCATCTGCCTTCTGACAAGAACTTGCGACACTCTTCGGGAGAGAATCCTGATTTAGTGTCTTCATCTGCAATATGTATCTGGAGCAAACATGGTATTACCCTGTTATTGGCGCTACCCTGCTTCTCAATTTCACGCATTAGCCTCTCACTATCTAAACTATGAATTAACGTAACAAAAGGGGCAATCTGTTTTACTTTATTACGCTGCAGATTCCCAATGAAATGCCACTCAATATCTTTTGGCAGTTCCTGTTGTTTTTGCACAAGCTCCTGTACACGACTCTCGCCAAACAATCGCTGTCCGGCATTATAAGCTTCCATAATCTCTTCATTTGAATGAAATTTGGAAACAGCAACAATCTTTACATTCGATGGAACAGTCTCTTTTAACGCCTCTATTTTTGATCTTATACTCATTCTTCCTTATTAGTAACCTTATCGCCCGTATATGGGAAAACATCCATAATAGCTGTCTCTGTGACAGACGCTATTGAATAGTCTATCATAGTTTTTTTCATTTCAGCCTCAATAATTTCAACTGCCTCTTTAAGTTCAGATGCCTGAACGAGCATGTTTACAGCAGTTTTTTTCTCTGAACCGCTTTTTTCATCAAGTGTTATATAATACAGTTTTGCCTTATAATATCTATCACCTGTTTCATTAAAAAATGAGTCTGAATATTTAACTCGCTTAATATCAGACACAGTAAATTCGCCCGAAATGAAGGGTCTGATCTCTTCTATAATTCTTGCCTCAGCTTCGGTAAATGACAACGCATCCACCAGATAAGGCTCTGTAACAGTTTTCTGAATGCCGGTCTCCAGCATTTTATCATATCTCAGTTTACACTCAAACCAGTTGTACATATAATCTTATTAATTTATTTTATTAGGATAACAAAGATAAGGATAAAATAGAAATGAAAAGGAGATTTTGTGAAAGCTGAAGTGATTTGCAGTTATTCGGTTTTAAATACTATTTTTGCAAATTATCTTAATAAAATGATTGGAACCATTGTAAATACAGTAGCGGTACTGGTGGGCGGACTACTAGGTCTTGTTCTCAATAAAAAAATGCCTGGAAGAGTTACATCAATTTATTTTCAGGCAATTGGACTTTTCACTCTTGCAATAGGAGCCACTATGGCTGTGAGCATGGAAAAAATACTTATAATAGTTAGCAGTCTTGCTATTGGTTCTCTCTTGGGTGAGTGGTGGAACCTGGAAAAAGGTGCAGAACAGTTGAGTGAGTACCTTAAAAAGCGCTTCAAAATTGGGAGTGAGAGGTTTTCAGAGGGATTGGTTACTGCTTTTCTTTTGTTTTGCGTAGGTTCGATGACTATACTTGGCACTATACAGGAAGGAACAGGAGGGTCACCTGATCTCCTTTATACTAAATCGATGATGGATTTTTTCTCTGCAATACTCCTGGCTTCTGCATTTGGAGTAGGTGTAGCATTTTCTGCTCTGCCACTTTTTTTATTTCAGGCATCATTGACGCTATTTGCCATGTTTGCATCCCATTTTTTCACTGATGATATTATACTGGGACTAACCAATGTAGGAGGAATATTATTAATAGGATTAGGTATCAACATACTTGAAATAAAGAAACTCCGCATTATGAATATGCTTCCCTCTCTGGTTATAGTGGTGCTGTTACTATGGATTTTTAACTAAATTCCTCTCAAAAGTTGCAAAAGAAAGATCAGAAGTTAGGTTTATGGCTGTTGGTTTTTATAGCCCTCGGATCGATGATTGGATCCGGCATATTTAATTCTCCTAAAGATCTCATCAGTTCGGCTAATCCACAAGGTGCAATGATTGCCTGGCTTATAGGTGGATTCGGAGCTTTGATGCTTGCTCTGGTATTTGTTTATCTCGCAGCAAAAAAACCAGAATTGAAAAGTGGTATCTATGCCTATGCCCGTGATGGGTTTGGCGATTTCATGGGATTCAATTCAGCATGGGGATACTGGTCGTTAGGCTGGCTTGGCAACATTGGATTTATCGCACTATTTTTTAAGACATTTAATGATCTGCTGGGCGATAAAGCTATTTCACCCCTACAAGCTTTTATTATTGGTTCACTTATTATCTGGATATTCTTTTTTATACTGAAAGCGGGTATAAGAGAAGGCGCCATACTTAATTTCATAGTAACAACTGCAAAGCTGATTCCTGTTATTCTTATAATAGTTCTAGGTGTTTTACTGGTAAAAAGTGATCTCTTCATTGTAGAAAACTGGCAAACAAGACTTGCCTCAACAGGTGAACCAACATCGCCCACGATACAGATTAAAAGTGCAATGGCAATTATTTTATGGTGTTTCGTGGGAATGGAGGCAGCATCGGTATTATCTGGAAGAGCCAAAAGTCAGAAGATTGTCAGACTTACTATTATAATCTCTCTGCTTATTGTGCTTGGGGTATATATGCTGATCACTTTTATTGCAATGTCCTCTATACCGGCAGATAAATTAGCAGCATCTGAGACTCCTTTGGCACTGGTTCTTGAGCAGACTGCGGTAGGTGCAGCCGGAGGAGTGATAGTGAAGCTTGGAATTATGGTTTCCGTGCTTGGTGCAAGTTTCTCCTGGATTATGCTGTCGGTTGAGACACTATATGTTGCAGCAGTTGATAATGTTCTTCCCCGTATATTTAAAAAGGTAAACAAAAACGGAACCCCCGTAACTGTACTTCTGATTACTCAGGGTTTTACTCAAATATTTCTTATTTCAATATTGTCGCCTAAACTAAACGAGACATATCTGGCTGCTATAACAATTGCAACTACGCTGGCGCTTATTCCCTATTTACTGTCATCACTTTATGCTGTAAAGATTGCAATGATTAACAGAAAAAGGGAATCATTGCATCATCTTATTATTGCACTGTTGGGTACGATCTACTCTCTTTATGTAATATTTGCCGTAGGTATTAAATATCTTATTCTTTCCTTACTATTTTATGCCATAGGATCACTTCTCTTTATAAAAGCAAAAAGAGAGCAAAAAAAACAGCCCAAACCTTGGGAGTGGGCTGTTATAGTTTTATTGCTAATTGGATCACTGATAATAACCGGTCTGATTTTTTCAGGGAAAATCATTCTCTGATTATCTGTCAAATGTATATCTTAATGTAGCTCCTATTCTGGCAGGATAACCACGCTGAACGAATGAATTAGTATTTCCTGTAGTCATATCGGAAGCCTCAAAAAGGAATGAATTATAATCTTTTCCTAATAGGTTTTTTCCCCATAATTCCAGAGAAAAAACACCTTTCTCAACTGCTACTGTTCCATTTACCAAACCATAAAATGGCTGATAAAGCTCTTGTCCGTTATAATCCTCGTTAGATTCAGTCCAGTAAATCTTTCCTACACCTGTATATTGAACGTTTGCAATAAACCTGTCTATAAATGATCCATTATCAAATTTATATACATAACCGGCTCCCAGACTTAAAGTATGACGAGGAGCAAATGGGATATAATTTCCTGCATAATTTACATCCTCAGATGCCTGATAGTCTTTAAATCGAGCATTAGCAAAGCCATAATCACCATAAAATGAAAGATTACTAATAGGACTGTACTTAACACTCAACTCAAATCCCTTGCTTTCTGATTTACCGGCATTTTCCACTGTTCTGCCTGAAGTTCCCTGTCTTGTAAGTTTAATTATCTGGATGTCATTTACTCGAGAGTAGAACAGAGCATATGTAAGTGAAAGTTTATTGTTTAACATTTCATAGCGACCACCCAGCTCATATGTCCAACTTGTTTCAGGATCATATGAAAGCATCTCCTCCAGACTTGGATCTTCATCTCCATTTCCGGGAGCACCACCACCAGGCAACATTCCGGGAGGCATTCCGCTCATTGCATTTCTCATTATTGATTCCGAAAGAGCTCCTTGCAGCACTTCGGAGAACACCTGTTCGTTATATCCGCCTGTTTTATATCCTTTAGAGGCTGATAAATAAATCATTGAAGTAGGTGAGTAATTATATTTTAATGCGAATTTTGGAAGAAGCTGACCAAAATCCCTGCTGAAAGACCCTTCAATTAAAGTATCTCCCTCAACAAATATATCAGGCATTGGTCTGTTTGGAATCTGAAATTTAAGATTTACATCACCACCATCACTTTCAGTAGAGAAATCTATGGCAGTCTGCTCATAGTCGAATCTCAAACCTGCTGTAGCTGACAAGCCTTCAACACCAAAAAGATCATTTATTGTTGATTGGTGGAAAAGAGCCGCTCCCTTTGAGGGTTTTGTATATATTCCGGGAAGATCAATTCTATCATTAGCGTAGACAATTCTAAGCGGGGCTCCCTTTCTCTCCATAGCTGTATCGAGATGACCCTGCATGGCAACCATACCATCCTCTTTAATTGCTACAGGTGTATCTACAACTCTTCTGTCATAAAATCCAAATGCACCAAGCACCCAGCTATAAGTTTTGTTTAAGTCTGACTTAACGGTAAACTCCTGACTAATAGAATGCTGCTTTTGCTTTTGATTTATAGAAAAAACAGAATTGGAGGTATAGTCCTGATCCATTTTCATATCATCTTTCAGATACTGAAATCCGGTTGTTGAGTGAACTGTGAAGCCACTCCTGCGCCATTCAAGAGACAATCCGTTTGTAAAAAGATGGCGATCATAGGAAGAGGGTTCATTAAAATTGGATCTGGTTGAATCGACATGCATATAGGGGAATGCTCCACCGGTAACATAATCATAATTACCAAACAGTATTGCTTTAAAATCAGGTGATGCCTGCCATTCTAATTTAATTTTGCCTCCGGCATTTTCTGAATTGTCGACTTTTTCTCCTGTATAGCTATTAGTAAAATAACCATCATCGCGCTTATAATATGCTGCTGCAGAGAGACCAAAATTGTTGGAAAGCTTACTGTAATTTGAGCCCATTAGTGAAAACTGGCCATAATTGCCCCCACTCATTGTCAAGCGGGTTCCCTGATATGCTAAAGGAGACAGGGTGTAAAGATTCACAATGCCGCCAATTGCATTTCTGCCATAAAGTGTTCCTTGTGCTCCTCGCAATACCTCTACACGCTGAATATCCTGAAATTCAAAATCAAAAGCTGATGGATTGAAGCTTGGCACATTGTCTACATACAAACTAACTGTTTGAGAACCTAACCGTGCACCAATACCTCTAATATAAATAGGAGTTGACACTTTTGAACCATAAGTGGGTATAAAGAAGTTTGGTATATAACTGCTTAGATCAGGCAGTGATTCAATCTGTGTATTCTGCAGCTGCTTAGGAGATACAACCGAAACAGCGGTTGGCATATTTTTCAGGTTATTTGTTTCCTTCACGGAACTACTAATCACAAATTCGTCTAAATAATATACCCTTAATGTATCTTGTGGATTTTCTTTTTCATAATCTGCTCCTGAAGCAGTAATAAAAGTGTAGCAAACTACAGACATTAACAATATCAACTTCTTCATATTTGAAATTTTATTTAAATAGAAAAGACAACAATAGATCAATCCTCTATTGTAGTCTTAAAATTAACCTAAGATATAATGCAAAGTAATATTAATTAGAACGATGAAACAATCACTACTATTAGTGATTTTTTTCTTTAATCACATTACTTGAAAATAAAATAGACAGCAAGCACAAGAAAGACAAATCCTATAAGATGATTCATTTTCAAAGTTGTCTGAAATGCAAATGAGGAGAACAGAACAAAAATTACCAGAGTGATAACCTCTTGAATCACCTTTAACTGAAGTAATGAAAGAGAACCTCCATTGCCTTCATATCCAATACGATTGGCAGGAACTTGAAAACAGTATTCAAAAAATGCAATAAGCCAGCTTACAAGGATTACTCCAATAAGAGGTAATTTACTAAACCAGCTTTGTTCTGCCAGCTTTAGGTGACCATACCATGCCAGCGTCATAAATATATTTGAAATTACTAAAAGTCCGATTGTAAGAATGTAGTTCATATCATTTCAAAAAAATTGCGCAAAAATACAACATTTTAGAATACAAACAATATTATGCACTACCGAACTTTCAGCTAATGAACACCATCTCATATCTTTTGTTATAGTTATATATTTAGGAATTTAGGAGATAATTTATATGAAAACAGCTCTGCTAATTGTTGATGTTCAAAATGATTTTTGTCCCGGTGGTGCACTGGGTGTAAAAGATGGAGATAAAATTGTACCAACTATAAACAAAATAATCAAGAAATTTGACCTGGTTATATCGTCACAGGACTGGCATCCTGAAGATTCTGTACATTTTGAAAAGTGGCCGGTACACTGTGTTGCTGGTACAAAGGGTGCTGAATTTCATCCTGACCTGAAAAGCGAAAAAATTGATCTTAGATTAATTAAGGGTACAGATAATAAAGATGATGGCTACTCTGCTTTTGAGGCTACAAATTTATCATTCGCAAATTATCTTGAGGAGAATGAGATTACAACACTTTATATCTGTGGGTTAACAACTGATTACTGCGTTAAAGAGACGGCTCTGGATGCTGTTAAAAACGGTATTCACACTTTTGTTATAACAGATGCAATTGCAGCTGTGAATGTTCAGCCTTGTGATGGCAAAGAGGCTCTTAACGAAATGTATTCAAAAGGTTGTATTTTGATAGAATCTGAAGACATTTCTGATGTTTTATAGAAAACTCCCGGATTGAAATGCTCACAATAATGTAAAATCATTTTTGGTTAGTATCTTTGTATTCAAGATGTCAAATGATATTACTCTACGAAGCGTTAATGTATCAAGGTATATTCTCCCTTTGCGTGAAGGAGGGTCCCTGCCTGCTTTAGCTGAAGCGGACGACGGATTTAAGTATGTACTGAAATTCCGCGGGGCAGGTCATGGTACTAAAATGCTGATATCTGAACTTCTGGGTGGAAAGATTGCATCGGTCCTGGGATTGAATATTCCAGAACTGGTATTTGCACATCTGGATGAAGATTTTGGACGTACAGAAGGTGATGAAGAAATTCAGGATTTACTGAAAGGGAGTAAGGGGCTTAACCTGGGATTACACTACCTGTCAGGAGCCTTGGCTTATGACCCGAAAACAGAGATCGATCCTTTGCTCGCTTCAATTATTGTGTGGTTTGATGCGTTTACAACCAACATCGACCGCACACATAATAACAGCAATCTGCTCTGGTGGCATCAGGAGCTTTGGATTATTGATAATGGGGCATCTTTTTATTTTCATCACTCATGGAAAGATTTTGACACCAATGCTTTGAATCCATTCCCTTATGTAAAAGACCATATACTTTTGTCACAAGCCTCGAAACTTGACGAAGCTGATGAGTTTGCACATAAAATACTTACTGACGATTTACTAAGAGAGATAGTAAACCTCATACCTGATGATTGGGTCGTATGGGAACATACTAATGAAAGTCCTGATGAAGTGAGGGACGTCTATTATAACTTACTTACTAAAAGGTTGTCAAATTCCGCCATATTCCTAAATGTTGCTAAAGATGCGAGAGGATAAATTATATCATTATGCTGTTATCCGACTGGTGCCAAAAGTGGAGAGGGAGGAGTTTTTCAATGTCGGACTTATTCTCTTCTCAAAAGAAGAGAAGTATATTCGATTAAAATATCATCTCTGTCCAGAAAAGTTTCAGCTTATGTGCACAGGTCTGGAATACGAAGAAGTGATAGAAAGTCTTGAGACATTTAAAAATATTGCAGATGGAAACTGCGATTACGCTCCAATTGCTTTATATGATATACCTGAACGATTCAGATGGCTTACAGCGGTAAGAAGTACAATAATTCAGACATCCCCCGTCCACGCAGGAAAGAGTAATGATCTGGATAGAACTTTTGACAGACTATTTAACGAATTGGTTGTCTAATTATGGCTAAAATTCAATTCACGATTTGGAGTTACCCCAATGCCCGGCAAATCTGATGCTATAATTTTACCACCTTCTAGTTTAGCTCCATCAAAACAATCGTTTCCAATTAATAAAGCACCATCAAGATCAGCAAAATCCATTCCTGAATATAGTTGTGAAGCAGCAGAGATTGCACAGGATGTTTCAGTCATACATCCCATCATCACTTTCATTCCCAATGCTTTTGCCATGTTGCGCATTTTCAGGGCTTCGTGCATACCGGTGCACTTCATCAGTTTTATATTTACACCAGAGAATACACCTTTCAATCGTTCAATATCGCTAAGTCTTTGCAGGGACTCATCAGCAAAAATTGGGAGAGGACTCATTTCTGTAAGTCTGGATATATTGTCAAGATCATTCTTTGGCATGGGCTGTTCAACCATTACCACACCCTGCTCTTTAAGCCAGTAGATCATATCCAGAGCCTCATGTCTGTCAGTCCATCCCTGATTAGCATCTACCGATAACGGAAGGTCTGTAACAGAACGAATTGCATTAATCATTCTTTTATCGTCGGGACCGCCAACTTTCACTTTAAGGATATTAAACTGATCTTTAGCCTCAATGGTTTTTTCTCTTACCACCTCATCTGTATCAATACCAATTGTAAAAGTTGTATCTGGTACATCTCTCTTGTCAAATCCATACATTTTATACCATGGTGCTCCTATAATCTTTCCTGCAAGATCGTGCAGGGCGATGTCCACTGCAGCCTTTGCCGCTGTATTGTTTATGGCAATGGAATCGACATAATGTACAATATCCTCAATATGTGTAGGATCGTTAAATCCGGATAAATCAACCCGTTTTAAAAAGTCAATTACAGAGGCCTGTGATTCACCCAAATATGGTGGAAGAGATGCTTCTCCATACCCAACAACTCCATCATACTCAATTTCTGTGAGTACTACCGGTGTAGTAGTTCTTGAGAAGCCTGAAATGGTGAATGTATGTTTAAGCTGTAGGTTATAGGGAGTCCATGAAAGTTTCATCTTAGAGGAAGAGTTATGATGTTTATTGATACTGAAGAGCATATTGTTTTTTGCAGCACTGTTTATCGAAAATTCAGGTGATGCAAAAGCTACTGCAGCAATTGCAGCCGATCTTATAAAACGACGTCTCTCTTTGTCCATATTAAAATAAACTTGAATTATAAAGGCTCAAATCTGTTTACATTAATAACCTTACCATCTGTAATATATCTTTTTGAACGCAGATATCTGCCTGCATTAAATTTATCATAGAGTTCATCTACAGGGTTTACACTGTTGATATGAATATTATCTGATGCATGAATAAAGTGGTTATTCCCTATATATATTCCTACATGTACAACTCTCTCCTTACTCTCTTCTTTAGTTTTTGCAAATGGCTTGGCTTTTGATCCAAAAAACATAAGATCTCCGGGAAGAAGTTTACTAAAGTCTCCTGCAGAATCCACTAATTCGCCCTGATTAACCTGTTGTGATGCATCCCTTGCAAGAACAATCCCATGCATGAAGTAGACACTTTTGGTAAATCCACTACAATCAAGTCCTTTTGCTGAAGTACCTCCCCAAAGATATGGAACACCTTTAAACTTATAGGCAGTGTTTACTATACTTTCTCCAGTCAGTACTATATTATTCTTCCAGTCACTAAGTTTTAAGGCATCTGTCGATTTAATAAAAGCTATTCTTCCATCAGGATAAATGACCTCAAAATAGTCTTTCCCTTCAGACATGAGATTTAATATGTTTCCAATTACAAGGTCTGATACGGGCAATGAGTTAACATCGGCATTTTCATATGAGATGGCAAAATTACTTGTAATGATAACTCTTTCTTTACTCTCATACTGATTCAGTTCTTCCTGAGACATGGATTTAACCGAGCCCGATATCCATCCTATATATCCGTCAGGAGTCTGCACCCGCAACCACCCTCTCTGCTCTTCGAGAATTCTTACTGTTGTTCCAAGCAATGCCTGTGACACCATCTCTGAGCTATATCTTGGAGCACTCCTTAATGTCCCGACAGAGTTATAAATAACGCCAAAGGTTTTCTCACCAAGACTTATATCAGGCAGAACACGAACAGAATCCTCTATGTCAGGATAAATATTTTTTAATTCACTTAATAGTATTTTATGTGCATTACTGCTGGTAGTTTCTCCTTTAATAATGAATCTATTATCTTTTCGAAATAGTTCTACATTAAACACCTCCACTCTCTTGTCAGGTGCATATTTCTCCTGAATATTACGGATTATCTGCTCTGCATCGTTATTCTGAACCATACAACTTTGTATTGAAAGGATACATATAAAAAGTATTAGGAAACCTTTGTTCATATCTAAAAGCCCTTTTTAATAGATACTCGAAATATACGACATTTCTTTTAAAAATTGTTGAATTTAAAGATATTCAGCATAAAGTTCAGAAATACACTATCTTTGTAATAATAATGTAAACAGATTGAAAGATGAAAACAATAAGAAAACATCAAATCACGCTGTTAACAATTCTACTTTGCTGTGCAGGATTAATTACCTGTTCTTCTAATAAGACTAAAAGTAGAAATACAAATCCTGAAGTAATTATGGACTCCCGGCAGATGACAGAAGCTGCTAAGCTGGCAAAGCAGCTTGAACAGAAAGGAATCTCAGACCAGCTTGTTCTCAAGGCTATAGCTAATGTTCCGAGACATGAATTTGTTGATGAAGAGTTAAGAGGTGCAGCCTATATTGACCGACCATTGCCTATTGAGAGAGGACAGACAATCTCTCAACCATTTACTGTTGCTTACCAATCAGAGCTTTTAAAAATTAAGCCTGGAGAGAAAGTACTGGAAATTGGTACCGGCAGCGGTTATCAGGCAGCTATACTGTGTGAAATGGGAGCGGATGTGTATAGTATTGAAAGATATGAAGAACTATACCTGTCTGCTAAGAAGAGGTTGAATTCGTTAGGATACTTCCCCCATCTGTTTTATGGTGATGGTTATGAAGGATTACCGGATGATGCCCCGTTTGATAAGATTCTTGTTACAGCTGCACCTGATAAGGTTCCAGAAAAACTAATGTATCAATTGCGAATTGGTGGATGGATGGTTGTACCTGTAGGTGGTAGATCGGGTCAAAAAATGACAATTATAAAACGAACCGGAGAAGAGTCATTTAAAGAGTCTTTACATGGTGATTTTATATTTGTACCAATGCAAAAAGGGGTTGAAAAGTAAACTCATCAACCCCTGGGTAAAATATCTCTTAATATTATTTATTCGCTTCCTTTACTATAATTTGGTGCTTCACGTGTAATCATAACACCGTGAGGATGACTTTCTGTATATCCTGCAGCTGTAATTCTGGTGAATTTTGCTTCGTGAAGTTTTTCAATATTCTCGGCACCACAGTAACCCATTCCGGCACGCAGACCTCCAACCATCTGGTAGATAACTTCCTGCAAGGTGCCTTTGAAAGGAACTCTGGCTTCAATACCTTCCGGAACAAGTTTCTTAATATCGTCCTCAACATCCTGAAAGTATCTGTCTTTAGAACCCTGTTGCATTGCAGAAAGGGAACCCATGCCTCGATATGTTTTGAATTTCCTTCCGTTAAATATGATAGTTTCACCCGGTGACTCTTCAGTCCCTGCAAGCATAGAGCCCATCATTACTGAAGAGCCTCCTGCAGCAAGTGCTTTAACAATGTCGCCTGAATATCTAAGTCCACCATCTGCTATTAAAGGTACTCCAGTTCCTTTAAGCGCTTTTGATACTTCATAAATTGCAGATAGTTGAGGAACACCCACACCTGCTATTACACGGGTTGTACAAATTGAACCTGGTCCAATACCTACTTTTATACCATCTGCTCCGGCTTCTACTAGAAACTTTGCAGCCTCCGTAGTTGCAATATTACCTACGACCACATCGATTTGAGGGAATTTCTCCTTCACGAGTTTTAACATATCAGCAACACCTTTTGAATGACCATGTGCAGTGTCAATAACTATTGCATCCACCCCGGCTTCAACTAGTGCGGTTGCTCTCTCGATAGAGTCTGCAGTAACACCAATTCCTGCTGCAACTCGAAGTCTTCCCTGTTCATCTTTACAGGCAAAAGGCTTGTCTTTAGCTTTTGTGATATCTTTATATGTGATAAGTCCTACCAGCTTATAGTTGGGATCTACAACCGGTAGTTTTTCTATTTTATGTTTTTGTAGGATCTCTGCTGCATTATCAAGGTCAGTAGAAATTGTTGTGGTAACAAGGTTATCCTTTGTCATAACCACCTCTATCTTCTTATCCATTTCCTTTTCAAAACGGAGATCACGATTAGTAACAATACCAACCAGGATATTATCACCGTTGACTACCGGAATCCCTCCAATCTTATACTCAGACATCAGACCCAGTGCGTCTGATACAGTTTTATCAGGAGTGATGCTTATTGGATCCAGTATCATTCCATTCTCAGCGCGTTTAACCGCTTTTACCTGTTTTGCCTGCTCATCAATACTCATATTTTTATGTATAACTCCAATACCTCCTTCTCTTGCTATAGCAATAGCCATAACAGTTTCGGTTACAGTATCCATGGCTGCTGAAACCATAGGGATATTGAGCATTATATTTTTTGAGAATTTTGTCTGCAGGCTTACATCACGTGGTAGTACCTGAGAATAGGCTGGAACAAGAAGGAGGTCGTCAAAAGTCAAACCTTCCATAACAATTTTATCTGCAATAAATGACATAAACTTTACCTTTATATTTTTATTGCATACAAAAGTATATATTTTTTATCTAACGACTCTCTTTCTTGATGTTAAATAACATTGTAGAGGATGGCTATCCCATGCAATGGATTATAACAAATCTAATTTCTTGAATATTTTTGTGATATTTTCTATTGCAAAATCAATCTGATCTATTGTGTGTGTTGCCATCAATGAAAAACGTATGAGAGTATCTCCGGGAGAAACAGCAGGTGAAACCACAGGATTTACAAATATTCCATTTTCAAACAGCATTTTTGTAATAAGAAATGTTTTATCATTATCCCTAACATAGAGTGGCATAATTGGAGTTGAAGTAGGTCCTAATTCAAACCCTCGCTCCTTAAATTGATTTATTGCATAGTATGTCAATTCCCAAAGTCGCTTTACCCTCTCAGGTTCAGACTTTAAAATATCAAGTGCCGCAGTAGCAGCCGCAGTAGCAGCCGGTGTTATACTTGCACTAAAGATATTAGTTCTTGCATTGTGTCTCAAATAGTTGATAACTGAATAATCTCCTGCTATAAAACCTCCAATAGATGCAAGTGACTTGCTAAAGGTTCCCATTACCAGATCCACATCTCCCAGTAAGCCAAAATGATCACATACACCGCGACCACTATATTTTTTACCGAGTACTCCTAAACTGTGAGCCTCATCAACCATTATATTGGCATTATATTTACGAGCCAGTTTCACAATTTCAGGCAGATTGGTCAAATCACCTTCCATGCTAAACACACCATCTACTACAATAAGCTTAACACTCTGTGCATCACAGCGCTTGAGCTGCTTCTCGAGGTGTGCCATATCATTATGCCTGAATTTATACTTCGTAGAAAAAGAGGTCCTTAATCCCTCAATTATTGAAGCGTGATCTCTTTCATCCCATATTATATAATCTTCACGACCTGTAAGGCAACCTAAAACACCTTCGTTTACAGAGAATCCGGTAGAAAATACAATAGCTTCATCTTTATTCATAAAATTGGCAAGCTTTCTCTCCAATTCTATGTGTATATCCAGAGTCCCATTTAAAAAACGAGAGCCCGCCATTCCGGTCCCATATTTTTTAGTTGCAGCTACTGCAGCTTCAATAACTTTTGGATGATTTGTCAGTCCTATATATGCATTAGAACCAAACATCAGTACTTTCTTGCCACTTATGACAACTTCGGTATCCTGATCACTTTCTATAGCCCTGAAATATGGGTATATTCCTGCTGCCTTCGCACGTTGCGGGGCATCATATTTCATCATTTTTTCTCTTAGCAAGTTCATTTGAAGAAAATTAATAAAAATATTTTTTCACGAAGCCATTGTACAAAGATAGTAATAAATTTAAAAACAATATTCACATCATGATTAACACAGTTTTTATTAATAATAAAAGTGATTACTTTTACAAAACATTTTTCTTAACAGAGCGTTTTAACAAAGTATGGTACAAAAATAATAAAACAGTAAAATTATGATCAGTGAAAAATTAGAAGCAGCAATCAACAAACAGATTAATGCCGAATTATGGTCTGCTTATCTCTATCTTTCTATGTCGGCTCATTTTGCAAACAATGCATTGCCCGGTTTTGCAAATTGGTTTAAAGTACAATTTCATGAAGAACAGGATCATGCACTTAAATTCATGAACTACCTGACTTCAAAAGGAAATAAAGTTGTATTACAACCAATTGAGGGAGTACAAACTTCATGGGATTCAACTCTACAAGCGTTTGAAGACACATTAAAACATGAGAGAGTTGTTACATCGTTAATCAATAACCTGGTAGCAATTGCACGCAGCGAAAATGATTACGCAACTGAAAACATGCTTCAATGGTTTGTAAACGAACAGGTAGAAGAAGAGGAAACAGCACAAGGTATGGTTGATGCATTAAAACTTATTGGAGACAATGGAATTGGTGTTTACATGATGGACAAGGAACTTGCAACCAGATCCTATACACCTTTAAACAGTTCTCAAAGTTCTCAGGAAGCTTAAGACAAATATATATATAAAGATATATAAATCAGGGAATTAAAACTCCCTGGTTTATATATTAAAAATTTGCCCATGGGTAATAAATATATAAAATTAGCCAAATGTGTTTTACTTGATGCTATAGGAATGGCATCAGCCGCTATTCCTGTTGCAGGACCAGTTATTGATGTCATATGGGCACCAGTTGCAGCGTCAATAAGTTACAAGTTGTTTGGCAATAAAAGAGGTAAATACACCTCACTAATTACATTTATTGAGGAACTGCTGCCTGTTACAGACTTTATACCTTCATTTACCATATTCTGGATACTTTTCGATTTCCTTAAGATAGGAAAAGAGGAGCCTTCATTTAGCGACACAAGAGAGGCAGACTTAGTTTGAAACATTCAAATACATTATGAATAGAAAATCACTGTTATTATTAACAGCATTATTAATGATGCTGTCATGTACAGTTCAGTCAAAAGTTGACAACAACTCACTATTATGGAGTATTTCAGGTAATGGACTGGAAAGTCCTTCATATCTTTTTGGGACGCATCATCTTGTACCCATAACATTTCTTGATTCAGTACCCGGACTAAAACACTCTTTTGAAAACACAGAACAAGTAGTTGGAGAGCTGGACATGAGCAATATGGCAGAGATGCAGATGAAAATAATGAGTGAATCAATGTTGCCGAATGGCGTAACTTATGACTCACTCATATCAGAGGAAGATATTGAATTACTTGACAGCACGTTAAGGAATCTTGTAGGAGTTGGTCTTGAACAACTAGGAATCATGAAACCGGCACTCCTTTCTAATTTAATTTCCTTAACTCTATATCAGAAGTTTTATCCAACACTCTCAAATGAGATTAGTATGGATCAGCACTTTCAGGAAGAAGCATTATTGAGAAACAGGCCGATAATAGGACTTGAGTCAACAGAAGATCAGATAGAGGTGTTGCTTAATCTGCAATCTCCTGAGCGTCAAGCAGAGATGTTAATGTGCATGGTTAAGAATCCTGATTTACTTAAAGAACAGATGGATGAACTACATGTTGCATATCACTCCTATGACATTAATGTACTTTATGAGCTTTCTGAGAAAGAATTGCCAAATGATCCATGCCCAAGTACAGAAGAGGAGAAAAATGCACTAAACAGGGACCGAAATAATAAATGGCTGAGAAAACTACCAGATATAATAGCTGATAAGTCTTCATTCATTGCCGTAGGTTGCCTGCACTTACCCGGAGAAGTTGGTTTGATTGAAGGACTTAGAAGTTTGGGCTATACTGTTGAGCCGGTTAAATAGGTATAATGAGTCTATAAACCTATTTTATCCATTTAAAGTCTACTTTTTCTCTAATAGCACAACATTCTCCACATGATGTGTCTGAGGAAACATATCTACAGGTTGGACTCGTACTACTCTATATTTGGAATCCAGCAGACTGAGGTCACGAGCCTGTGTTGCAGGGTTACAGCTTACATAAACAATTCTTTCAGGTTTTGCTATAAGTATTGCATTTACCACATCTTCATGCATACCTGCACGTGGAGGGTCTGTAATAATTACATCAGGCCTGCCATGTTCGCTTATGAACTCGGTTGTAAGAACATCTTTCATATCACCTGCAAAGAAAAGGGTATTACTAATTCCGTTAATCTCTGAATTTACTTTTGCATCCGCAATTGCCTCTTCAACATACTCAATGCCAATTACCTTTTTGGTATCACGTGCAATAAAGTTGGCAATAGTGCCGGTACCTGTATATAAATCATAAACCAACTCATCACCGCTTAACTGTGCAAATTCACGAGCAATCTCATAAAGATGATATGCCTGTTCGCTATTTGTCTGATAAAATGATTTTGGACCAATTTTGAATTTCAGTCCCTCCATCTCTTCAAAAATATGATCGCGCCCACTCCAGGTAATAACTTCCTGATCGGTAATTGTGTCATTTGCCTTTTGATTGATGACATATAATAATGAAGTTATCTGAGGAAATTCAGTCTGAATGTGACTCATCAGTTTTTCTCTTTTCTCTCGGTCATCTTCATAGAATACAACAATAAGCATCCACTCACCAATAGAAGTGTTTCTTACAACAAGTGTTCGCATCAATCCTTCCTGATTACGAAGATCAAAAAAGGAGTAATCATTATCAAGACAAAACTTACGAAAACTGTTTCTTATATCATTCTGGAGATCATCCATCAGCCAGCACTTATTGATATCAAGCACTTTATCAAACATGCCAGGAATATGAAAGCCCAATGCATTTTTACGAGAGAACTCCTTATCCGACGATATCTCAGCATCCGTAAGCCATCTCTTATCAGAGAAAGTATACTCCAGCTTATTTCTGTAGAAATTTGTTTTAGGTGCACCAAGTATAGGACTAATTTCAGGCAATTCAATCTTTCCAATACGCTCTAGGTTATCTACAACCTGCTTATGTTTGTATTTCAGCTGCTCTTCATAAGGCAGACTCTGCCACTTGCAACCTCCGCATACCCCAAAATGCTCACAGAAAGGCACAGCCCTATTTTCAGAATAGCTCTCGAAACGTACAACCTTACCTTCTGCGAAACTGCTTTTCTTGCGTGTAAGCTGAATATCTACTACATCACCCGGCACTGCATAAGGCACAAATACTGCCATGCCATCCACTTTGGCAATTGCTTTGCCTTCAGCTGCCACATCAGTTATAAGCACATTCTCTATTAGGGGAAGTTGTTTTCTCTTTCTTGCCATTCTTTATATTTTTTGGAGATACAAAGATAGGCATTTTCTATGTTAATACGGTATATTCCTATACACGACAAAATTCAACTTCATTCCTGTGAGAGGAGTTTCAAAAGTGTGAAATATCCACTTCTTGATACTGTCACAATAGTATTTATTGCAGAACCAAATCCACAAGGGCTAATTATCTGGCATGAAACACTATAAGTACCTTCAGCATGAAAGGTAATAGAATTGGAATTATTCCAGGGATTTGTGGAAACAGTAGAAGGCACCACTATCCATTTATATAGAATATCACTACTATTTATATATGGCTCAGCTATAAAATTGCCAGTACCATCAACCGATAAATAGGAAGGGCCTGTAACAGAAGTTGCTACTGGAGTACCAACATAATCTATTACCTTATTCGCAGTTAAAACAATATGGCCAATTAATTTTATTTTAACATTTATATAACCTTTCCCAAATTCAGCTGATGAAGCCTTAGAAGCTATTATAGTTGCAGTTCCTTGTCCGGAAACAATTACAATATTTGGACTTGTTGTCCATTCAATTATGGAACCATTAGGTGAATAAGTTATATCGTAATTCTCTATATCGCATATAGTTGAAGATCCAGTTATAGCAAATTTTGGTACGCTCCTTCTATAATATTTTATTGAAGTACTTATATAATGGAGTCGTATATTGAATGCTTCAATAAAGGCCATTGCCCCCATTTGGAAATAACTATTCCGTTTTCAGATGTAGTTACTGCAGAATGATTATCATTAACATATACTACTTTGTCTCCCTTAATTGGGTTAGTAACTTCAATATAACTACCATCCTGCCAATAAATATCTTCCGCAGTAGCAGTATAATAACCAATCCAAACTCTATTTCCTCCTTCAGAAATATGCCATGCGTAAGCATGACAATTATAAGTACTAGTTGCTTCTTCTAATTTTTGAGCATTTGGATATTGGATAGTTAATTTACTGTTCATGTAAACAATATCAGCAGGTGTTAATGATTCCTCGACAATATATGTGTCTGAAACGAGACTACCCATGGAAGTATATTTACGCTTTGTGGCAACAAAATTAAGGATGACAATATAAATAAGATACAACAAATGAAATCTTTCATTTTCTTAAAATTTTAATTAGACCATAATAATGTAAATTTATTGTCTTTCAACAATTTTAAATATTGATTGTGTTTTTCTGAATTAAATTCTATTCTTTCACCGTTGCAATAAAAAAACATCAACCCCTCAGAGAAATTTGAATTTACCAGATCCTCTATTGATACAATTTCTGTATCACCATCAATATAAAACGATACTTTGACAGGTCTATGAGATCTTAATTCTGTTATTTTTGATATTTCAGATAATAACCAAGCTGGGTTCTCAGTACCGCAAACACTTATTTCTATCTCTTCCATTGCCTCACTTCGGTTTTCACAATTAGAAAAAGATAAGATAATAGGCAAAATCAAAATGAATAAATATTTTTTCATAGTAATAATTATTAGAGATGACTTAATAATTCTGTATAAACATCGTAATTGTTCAGTATACCAGTATTTATAAAAACTTCCGTTTCTTCAGAGAATTT
>NZ_JAQVHI010000065.1:0-3152 GCF_028696275.1 Lascolabacillus sp. | reverse complement strand
ATTCAATAAGTTGCAAACCGATAAAATTGGGTTTTGAGGTTTTCGGAGAGGACTCATGAATAGTTTAATAAAGACTTCCCGATTGAAATTTCTTCAATCGGGAAGTTGTATATAATGATTTACGTCGGTAACGCTTGAGATAGGTTGACCCTTTTATTGTTCAACTGTGCTATCCCGGGGATCAAAGACAAAAGTCATTTTATTACCTGAGCCAAATAGTTGTTTAGCCAGATTATGTATCCTTGCTGCATTAACCTCATCCAACAATTCAGAATCATTAGTATCCAGAAATTCTTCATTTAATATTGATTGGGTAATGATGGTAGACCAGGGAATAATCTTATTATTATTCAGGACTTTTTCCCGATATTTCTTTACTTCATCAATCTCTTTTATGGTAGGTCCATCCTTTGCTAATAGATCTGCTTCATGCTGTACAACTTTCAATAATTCAGGAATCATTGAAGAATTAGTCTCAAATTCAATCTTTACAACAAGTTGCGATTGAGGGTGTCTGATGAGTGATGCGGATACAGCGACATGATAGGTGCCTCCTCTGTCCTCGCGAATGCTTTGATAACATCTTCTGGATAATATATCACGTAAAAACAGCGTGTTTGCATAATTTGTTGAGCTATATTCAATATCTGTATGGTAAGTGATAGATACTGAAGCCTTCGATGTTATTGTGTTTTTCGCATTATAAAAAAGTTCTACTTTTCCTCTGTTTAATTCAGGATCTTTGTATTCCAAAATTTTTTCTTGTGCGTGGTGATTGACAGCAATAGAGGCTAAATATTTTTCTATTAAAGGGACAGCATCTTTAACAGGCATAGGGCCGGTAAATATGAATGTAAACTCAGCTGGATTACAAAAATGACGCTTATAAAGTTTATTTAATTTTTCCGTATTAATTGACTGAATATATAGAGTATCGAAGTTAGTTTTAAGAGGATCGGAAGAGTAGGTAAGTCTCTTAACTGAATCCTCAAATAGTTTTGTTTCATTTTTTTCTTCTCCGATAGTCTTTAAAAATCGTTGTTGGAACTTACTGAGCTCTGTTTGGTCTGCAGAAACGTCAGTGAAATGGGAGTAGAGCAGTTTAAAGAAATTTTCACTTTTTTGCGGATAAAAATCCCCTGAATAGTTATCTGTTCTTCTGTTGACTGACTGGCTTAATCTGATGCTATTGGTATGTTTCCATTCCCTCAATTCATTCCAGTTTAAGTTGGCTACATTATAGTACCTCATGTAATTTTTCAGAATCATAATCTCCTCTATGGAGTGAGGACGAGCATAACCTCCCGGAGTAAAGGCTGATAGCCTAACTTTTTTACCGTTTCCGTACGATTCTTTCCATATGACCCTTGCTCCATTTTCAAGCTTGATCTCAGTGGTTGAATCAAGTGGTACTTTATATTTAATGCCAAGGTCAGCTGCACTTATCTGGCGGAAACCTGAAATTCTACCTGGATTTATTGGTACTGAGAGAGCAAGTTCTTTTTTGATCACAGGGTTATATTGTTCTAGAGCTTTATTTTGGACTGATTTAACGAGCCCTAACACCTCAGTGGCTGAAGGAAGTGATTCTTTGTCACTTTCCGGTGCAGCAAAGATTATTATCCTGTTGTTTTCATTTAAAAAGACTTCAATGTTGTCATTAATATCTGAAATTTTTATTTTGTCTAACATTGAGTATGTCAGATCCATTAATTCTGTATGATTCACAAGTGCCTTGTTCCGTGTAAAGTTTTCTACTGCAATATTAACAAAATCTTTGTTGGCCGGTTTTTGCACTTGATTAGATTGTTTTTTTCTGATGTTTGCTCTTACAATATTTTTAGCATTATCCAATTCTAATCTTGTCATTCCATGTTGCCTTATACGTTCAACTTCTTCTAAAACACCATTGAGAGCTGTGTATAGATCTTTCCCGTGTGCAGGCATAGCAGTTGCAGTAAAAGTTTTACATGCATAATCAATTTCACCGAATACCGGAACGATTACGCGAAAATCAGCACCGGTCTTTTTGGCTCTTTCCGTACATCTTGATTTAAACATCTCTAAAAATAGTTCTTCCACAAGCTTATCGTATACAAATGCATGTGTTTGCCTTTCGGCAACAGAGCGATGCGGTATTTTTACAGTCATCCTTACTGAGCTCGCTTTTGTTTCAGGATCAGTGAAAAATCCAACAATGGGCTCCTTGTTATCGGGAACCGTATAATATATCTTCTTCGTTTCATTTTCAGGATTTGGGATTGTGGAAAACCTCTCTATGATTTTTTTTTCGATCTCTACGGCATTAATATCTCCTACAACAATTACTGCTTGCAGGTTAGGCCTGTACCATTTATGATAGAAGTCGATTAAATCTTGATGGTCAAAGTTTTCTATCACTTCAGCTAATCCTATAGGGGTCCTTTCGGCAAAACGTGAGTTGGTACGTTGAATTTTTGATATGGCCTGCATTGTTCTTGTCAGCGGGTTGTCACCTCTTCGCATTTCTTCACGAACTACTCCTCGCTCACTTTCAATCTCTTCAGGCAGACAGTTGATGTAGTGTGACCAGTCGTGCAGTGCCAATAAAGCAGTATCAACCACTGAACTCCTGGTTACAGGTACTTCCGATATATTGTATACAGTACGGCTCATGGAAGTGTATGCATTTACATTTACCCCAAATCGTACGCCTATACTTTCGAAATAGTTGAGCAATTGCTTACCGGGAAAATGTTTTGTACCGTTAAAAGCCATATGTTCTAAAAAATGGGCCAATCCGCGCTGGTTTTCCTCTTCCTGCAGAGAACCTACATTGTGGACAATAAAAAAATCAGCTCTGTTTTCACTTAATTTGCTCTCTCTGATATAATAGGTAAGTCCATTTTCTAGCCGACCTGTAATAAATTCTTTATCGACAGGCAATGCTTCTGATATATCGAACGATTGTGCAGCTAAGAATGCAACCTGAACGAGCAATCCAATTATAAGAAACGTTTTCTTATTCATATTATACTTGTTTTATACTTGTTAATAATGTAGTATTTCCAGTAATTTATTTATTCGATATTAAAACCCAGCGTAAAAGCAAGATAAGGCCGGTTCTCGTAAATCCAGTTTTTTCTGTCTTTACCCAGTAAATTATCCATTCC
>NZ_JAQVHI010000014.1:0-53459 GCF_028696275.1 Lascolabacillus sp. | reverse complement strand
CCTTTTGCCAATGTTAATTCACTGCTGAAGGTAGCTGCAATTTTATCTGAAAATTTAATGCTGCTATTCATTGCCGGGTTAAATAGACCGAAGGAGCCACCTTTTACTGAAAGACTACCATTTAATTTTTCTTTGTTTTTGAATTCCGGCGTTTTACTATTTATATTTATTCCCGAGGCTGATGCAAAAGCTTTAGCTGGTAGGAAGATATTGTCGTTTTGACCATTATTAAGTGTTACACTTTCTATATTATCTAGTGAAAAACGACCAATATCTATTTGCCCTGACTGTAAATCTGTTACTTCCAATCCATTGTAACTTATGCCTGTATGACTTGCTCCGAGTCCACGGACAGAGATAGTCTTCAATCCCCCTATTCCACCATAATCTTTCACAGTTACACCTGAAAAATGCTTTATTGCATCGGAAAGCTGTAAAGCATTCAGAGCTTGTAATCTATCATTGGATAGTATCTGAAATGGAGTAGTTGAGCGTATTTCTCTGTCTGCAGTTTTCTCTGTAATTACTATTTCAGGCAAATAGAGCGAGTCAGCAATATTCTGTGCAAATAAATTGTTGATTGACACAATTGCTGTAAATACAAATTGAAATGTCAGTTTTAGTAATTTCATCTATACCGAATTAATTTCGGTAAAGCATAATGAAAATGAATCACGTAATAAATAGAGTTTTCGTGTCGTTTTCATGCTTTATTCCCCGAAAGCCATGTAACTATTTTTAAATTATGGGCAGGTCTTCTGACTTACTCCGGTGTCTGAACGCCTTCCCGAACAGTATGTTCAGTGGCAAAAGGTGATATGTTCAGCACGTAAGCGGAGCTTACAGCAGCGGGTCTGTTCAGGATTTACACCTGATTCCCTTTTCATTACCGGTTTCGAAGCCATTTTGAAACAGGTAACACCAATAATTCGGAGGCAAAGTTAGTAATTTTATGACAGTTTACAAGAAAAGCCGATTTTTATTTTTTTTTGCTTTCCAGGTAGCGTATTAATACCTCACTTTTTTCTTTTTCAAGTTTTAGTTGCTCGATGCTTAACAGTAGATTTGATAATTCAAAAGATTGTGAAATTCCTTGCTTGGCATCATTTGGTAATGTAGTTGTTATGGTTCTATTTCCGATAAAGTTAACGGTAATTGGTTTATCCCGATTTGTATATATAAACTGTGCCAGGCCATTCTCGTCGTTTCCACTGTATCTAACTATTTCGTATGATTTATCTAATGTGTTAAAACGGTAGTTAAGTCCATCGGAAGTTACAACTCCTGTTTCTGCAAAGGTGTTATCGATAGATATTGCTCTAATTTGATTATGTTTAATAGTAGTTCCGGAAAGAATGCTTTCGATAAATAATAATCCCTTTTCACTTACACCAGATCGAAGGCCATTTCGGTTTAATGAAGCATTATGAGGATAAATCTTTGGATAATATTCTCCAAATTCCTGGTAGCGATCGTCACGTATAAAATCGAACATGGTCAGCATTTCGTTTAACTGCTTATAGTTTTCGCTTAGCATAGAATCGCAAAACTGAATATTCCTTTTATTCTCGGCCATACGTACTTCCTGCATTAAAGAAAACCCTGAATTTATCTCATCAAAAGATTTAGGAAATAGGATTTTTATGCTGTCTATCTTCAACTTAGCCAATTGATAATTACCCTCTTTATATGCTGTCTCAGCTTCTGAAAGATAATCTTTAGCACTTCTGTTACTTCCAAAACATGAAGGTAACATAACGGCTAATAGCATTAAAATTATGGTCTGAACAGAGTATCGCATTATTTATAACATTATACAATTACACAAACTTACGAAATTTATTTATCATAAAAAGCTGTTTTAAGGCTCAATTATTGTAATTTTGCAATTCGTAACAGTAAAATAATTTGTGAATTATGGATATATCTCAAGAAGAGATACGATCGAATTTAAATAAAGATATTTTTAGGTTAATATCACAGACCGCTGATGAAATGAACTTAGAGTGTTATCTCATTGGAGGATATGTTAGAGACTTTTTTCTTTACCGCCGTTCAAATGATATAGATGTTGTGACTGTAGGTAAGGGTATAGAGCTTGCTGAAGCTGTTGCAAAAAGATTGGGTAGAAACACACGAATCAATGTTTTTAAAACTTTTGGTACCGCACAGATTAAATATAAAAATTACGATATAGAGTTTGTAGGTGCAAGAAAAGAATCTTATAGATTTGATTCTCGCAAACCTGTTGTGGAGGATGGTACATTAGAAGATGATCAGAAAAGAAGAGATTTCACCATTAATGCAATGGCATTTTGCCTCAATAAAGAGAGATATGGTGAACTGATTGATCCATTCAATGGGATGCAGGATCTTAAAGATTTAATTATTAGAACTCCACTGGATCCGGATATAACTTTCAGTGATGATCCTTTGAGAATGATGAGAGCGATACGCTTTGCTTCTCAACTTGGATTTGACTTGTATCCCGATACTTTTGATGCTCTGGCACGCAATAAGGAGCGAATTAAGATAGTTTCGAGGGAGCGTATAGCTGATGAGCTTAACAAAATAATTATGTCTCCTAAGCCATCCATAGGGTTTAAATTGTTGGAAATTACCGGACTTCTTGAAATAATCTTTCCTGAGTTAACTGCTTTGAAAGGGGCTGAAACAAAAGATGGAGTAGGGCATAAAGATAATTTTTATCATACTCTTATTGTATTGGATAATATCTCCAAAGAAACTGATAATATCTGGTTGAGATGGTCAGCTCTTCTTCATGATATAGCAAAACCTGTTACTAAAAGATGGGACCCAAAATTGGGATGGACATTCTATAATCACAACTACATTGGTGAGAAAATGATACCTAAAATATTCCGAAGGATGAAACTTCCTCAGAATGAAAAAATGAAGTATGTGCAAAAAATGGTATCACTACATATGCGACCAATGCAGCTGGTGGAAGAGGAGGTTACCGATTCTGCAGTTCGCAGGCTTCTTTTTGATGCAGGTGATGATATTGAAGATCTGATGACTCTCTGTGAAGCAGATATAACTTCTAAGAATCCTGTAAAAGTAAGACGTTTCATTAATAACTTCGCTATTGTAAGAAGAAAACTTAAGGAAATAGAAGAGAAAGATCGTGTTCGGAATTTTCAACCACCGATTGATGGAAATGAAATTATGGAAATATTCGATCTTCCCCAGGGAAGAGAGGTGGGAATACTTAAAGCAGCTATTAAAGAGGCCATACTTGATGGTATTATTCCTAACGAACATGATGCCGCATATAAATTTATGCTTGAGAAAGCTAAGGAAATGAATCTAAAGACAAGATGAACTTTTCGTTCTTGGCTGTGTTAGATTTCTGTTTTTAATTTCAATAACTTAATATTTTATAATGGAAACTAGTTCCGTTTTTTGGATAGGATTCTTAATCCTAATTGTAGTACTATTAATTCTTGATATGTTTGTTTTTCATAAGAAAGGAGAAATAGTAAGTGTTAAAAAAGCTCTTTGGCTTAGTCTTTTCTGGATTTCTTTAGCATTGATATTCAATGTGATAGTCTATTTTATAATGGGAAAAGAGCTCGCTTTTGAATTCCTGACTGCATATGTGATTGAGAAATCATTGAGTGTAGATAATCTTTTTGTGTTTATCCTTATATTCTCATCATTTAAAATAGATCCAAAGTATCAACATGATGTTCTTTTCTGGGGTATACTTGGAGCTCTTGTGTTCAGAGCTATTTTTATTTTTGCTGGTATTGCCCTGATTGAGAGATTTGCATGGATAATGTATGTTTTTGGAGGTTTTCTTGTAATTACGGGGATTAAGATGGTACTCGATAATTTTAAGGAAAATAAACAGGAGGAGAATGAATCAGCAAAAGATTTAAATCAGAATTTCTTTGTCAGATTAATTAGAAAATATTTTCCAACTACAGATGATATGTCGGATGGAAAGTTTTTCAAAAAAATAAATGGCAGACACTTTGCAACTCCTCTTTTTATGTCATTAATAGTAATTGAACTTACTGACCTGGTTTTTGCTGTAGATTCAATTCCTGCAGTGCTGGCCATTTCTACTAATATGTTTATAGTGTATACATCTAATATATTTGCTATACTGGGACTAAGATCTCTTTACTTTGCTCTCAGGGGAGTAATGGACTATTTCCATTATTTGAAATATGCACTTAGCATAATCTTGGTTTTTATTGGAAGTAAAATGATGATTAACCATTTTGCACATACGCAAAACAGTGAATTTTATATTCCAACCTTAACTTCTTTATTTATCATAATTGCTTTGATAACTGTTTCTATAATAGCATCTGTAATAAGAAGTAAAAAGATGGAGAAAAAGGTGATTGCAGAGCCTATAATAAATACATCAGAGAGAAAAGAGATTTAGGAAAGAGGGAATTTAAGTTTTTTTCCTATAATTATTCACATTTAGCCTGTTTTTATGCAATAAATTTTATTACTTTGCAGATTGTTTGGAAATAGGCTTAGTTCACTTCAACTGTATGTCCGTAAAGAAAAAAGTATCCACCGCCAGGTTTTTAAATGCAAAGATTACATCTACTATCAGCATCTCATTGGTTTTGGTGTTGTTAGGATTAACAATTTTGATACTCTTCATGGGTAACGGTATGTCGAAGTATATCAAGGAGAATATGAGTTTTAGTGTTATGCTTTCTCCCGATATATCTGACACTGAAATTGCAAATATCAGAAAGGATTTGGATTCCAGACCATTTGTGAAATCCTCAAGGTTTATCAGCAAAATAGAAGCCAAGGAGCAGCTTATTAAAGACTTGGGAGAAGATCCTGAAGAGCTTTTAGGTTTTAATCCGGCTCAAGATTGTATCGAGATTTTTTTAAACTCCGATTATGCTAATAATGATAGTATTGCGGTAATAAGTAAACTAATCAGGAGTGATAATAATGTAACAGATTTACTATATCAGCAGGAAGCAATTGATCTGATAAATAATAACCTTTCGAAGGTAATGACTGTTTTGCTTATACTTGCTGTGGTGTTGATGTTTATATCATTCACTCTTATAAGAAATACAATAAGACTAAGTATATATTCTAAAAGGTTTATAATTAACACAATGAAGCTTGTTGGTGCTACTGGTGGTTTTATAAGAAGACCTTTTATTAGAAACAATATTTTTACTGGTGTGATTTCAGGTATATTGGCAAATGGGATAATATTTCTGATGCTTACTTATTTCAGCAGAGAATATGTTGAAATTAAGCCGCTGATTTCTACTACAGACATGATTATGATTTTTGCAATTGTGATCTTACTGGGGGTAGCAATTTCAACAGCTGCTACAGCATTTGCAGTTAACAGGTATGTTAAAATGAAATCGGATCAACTTTACTATGTATAAAAATTAATATTAAGATATGTCTCAAAAAAACATCGCTTTAAGCAAAACAAACTTGATAATTTGTAGTATTGCAGTTATTATTATCATCTTGGGGTTTTTATTAATGACAGGACCTTCAACTACATTTGAAAGTGGATTTGAACAGGATATATTCAGTGCCAGACGTATAAAACTTGCACCTATAGTTTGTTTAATCGGGTTTGTTTTAATGGTTTTTGGTATATTATACCCATCTAAAGAGAAAGAGATAAAAGAAGTAAAAGTAGAAAAATAGTGAAAAGGAATACTTTTAATAAAAATATAATATGAGTGTTCCTGAGGCTATTATACTTGGTATATTACAAGGACTGACAGAATATCTTCCTGTTAGCAGTAGTGGACATCTTACTATTGGATCAGCGCTTTTTGGGATTCACCCAGAAGATAATTTAGTGTTTACAGTGATGGTGCATGTTGCAACTGTGCTGAGTACTTTAGTTATCTTATGGAAAGAGATTGCATGGATTGTTAAGGGTTTGTTTAAATTTGAAATGAATGCCGAAACAAAGTACTCAATCAATATCCTAATTTCTATGATTCCAATAGCTATTATTGGGTTCTTTTTCAAGGATAGTGTAGAGTCAATCTTCAGTTCAGGCGTTCTGATTGTAGGTATTATGTTACTTATAACTGCAGCATTACTTACAATGACTCATTACTATAAACCAAGACAGAAAGAAAATATAAATCATAAGGATGCTTTCATTATTGGTTTGTCTCAAGCAGTAGCTGTAATACCGGGCTTATCTCGTTCAGGCACTACTATAGCAACAGGACTATTATTGGGAAATAAAAAAGCCAATTTAGCACAGTTCTCTTTTTTAATGGTTATTCCATCTATATTAGGAGAGGCTATGCTTGATATATTAAAGTTTAGTCAGGGAGTTGATGTCACTGGTACTATCTCTAATGTTGCTTTAATTTCAGGATTTATCGCCGCTTTTGTTTCTGGATGTATTGCCTGTAAGTGGATGATAAACATTGTTAGAAGAGGTAAATTAATTTATTTTGCAATATATTGTTCAATAGTTGGTTTAGCAACAATACTATTCACTTTATTAGCTTAAATATAATTTAAATGGATTTTATCGAAGGAGAGATATTGCATATCGATAAACCATTACATTGGACATCGTTCCGTGTAGTGAGTGTTGTTAGAGCAAAACTTTGTCGAAGATTGAAAATCAAGAAGCTTAAAGTGGGCCATGCGGGTACCTTAGATCCTTTGGCAACTGGAGTAATGACAATTTGTACTGGTAAAAAAACAAAATCTATTGAAGAGCTTCAATTGCAGACTAAAGAATATGTTGCAGATATAATGCTGGGTGCTACAACTCCATCATTTGACAAAGAAACAGAAATTAATGAGGTATTCCCCACAGAGCACATAACCAGAGAGTTGATAGAGGACAAATTAAAGCTTTTTGTGGGAGAAATTGATCAGGTGCCACCTGTTTATTCTGCTGTAATGGTAGATGGAAAAAGAGCTTATGAATATGCGCGAAAAAATGAAAATATTGAACTAAAACCAAAAAAATTGGTTATAGATAGTATTGAATTGATTTCTTGCAATATCCCGAACATAACAATTAGAGTGGTATGTAGCAAAGGTACATATATCAGAGCGCTTGCCAGAGATATTGGTGAAGCTTTGGGTTCGGGTGCACACTTAACAGGTTTGGTTCGTACAAGAGTAGGGGATATTACTCTTGCTGATTGCTTGAAAATGGATGAGATTGATCGGTTTATAGAAGATCACATAATAATATAATTGATACAGGAATTTTTTTAACGTATGAAACTTTCGCAATTTAAATTTAATTTGCCGGAAGAACTTATCGCGAAATACCCTTCACATCATCGCGATGAGTCACGGCTACTTGTTGTTCACAAAAAATCAAATGAACTGGAACATAAGGTGTTTAAAGATGTTTTGGATTATTTCAATCCAAAAGATTTTTTCATTTTTAATAACACTAAAGTATTTCCGGCTAAACTATTTGGTAATAAAGAGAAAACCGGTGCAAAGATTGAAGTTTTCCTGCTGAGAGAGCTAAACCCGGAACAGCATCTTTGGGATGTTCTTGTTAATCCAGCCAGAAAAATAAGAATAGGGAATAAGCTTTACTTTGGTGATAATGAGGAGTTAGTTGCTGAAGTTATTGACAATACAACATCCAGGGGACGTACATTACGCTTTCTGTATGACGGACCATATGATGAGTTTAAGAAACAGTTGTTTCAGATAGGTGAGACTCCAATACCGGAATATATGGAACGTGGAGCTGAGCCTGAAGATTTTGAAAGATATCAGAATATATTCGCAGAAAAAGAAGGAGCAGTTGTTGCTCCGGCAGCCGGGTTGCATTTTAGTCGTGAATTAATGAAAAGGATGCAGCTGAAAGATATAGAGTATGGTTTCCTTACTCTTCACAATGGCTTAGGCGCTTACCGTATGATTGATGTAGAAGACTTGTCTAAACATAAGATGGAGTCGGAGCAGATCATAATTACTGAAGAACTGTGTGAAAGAGTAAATAAAGCTTATGATGAAGGGCATAATATTTGTGCTGTTGGGACTTCAGTATTACGAACTATTGAAACTACCGTTAGTACTGATGGTCATCTGAAGCCAAGAGAGGGATGGACTAATAAGTTTATTTTCCCCCCATATGATTTTACTCTTACTAAGAGTCTTATAACTAATTTTCATTTGCCATATTCTACATTATTGATGATGACATGCGCATTCGGTGGATATGAAAAGATAATGGAAGTATACGATATTGCTGTAAAAGAAAAATATCGCTTTGGAGCATATGGTGATGCAATGCTTATAATTGACTAACTCTTTTCATGGAGGATAAAGAAAATAGGATTTTCTCTGTTTTTCTTTCTCTTGGATCAAATCTGGGTAACAAAGAAAGAAACATTGAATTTGCATACAAAAAAATAGAAGAGCAGATAGGAGATATAAAATCTTCTTCTGCTTTTTTTTATTCTTCACCTGTTGGTTTTATTTCGGAGAATAATTTTGTAAATTCTGTCTGCGAAGTGACATCATATTTAGATGTTGATTCTATATTCGCAACTTCTCAAAGGATTGAGAAAGAGATGGGTAGAGTGGGCAAGAGTCTTCATGGTGTTCACTCTGACAGAATCATCGATATTGATATATTGCTGATCAATGATTTGATTATAAATAGACCAGATCTTATTATTCCTCATCCAAGACTTCATGAGCGTAGCTTTGTCATAATTCCCTTAAGTGAAATTGCAGGTGATGTTTTACATCCGGTTCTTAAAAAAACAATCAGAGAGCTAAAAGAGGAGTTTTATAGAAAGTTTCAAATATAAAACTTTAAAAAGACATTAATCAAAGCAATTAAAAAGAATATAGATTCAAGAAGTAATAAATGAGATATATATAAAAAAAATGTCATATTTGTATTATTGAATCGGATAAATAAAAAAAATTGATATGGCACTCTTCGGAAAAAGTTATGACCATTATCTGGGCTATGCACTAAGCGGAGGTGGTGCTAAAGGTTTTGCACATTTAGGAGCACTTAAAGTATTGGATAAGTGTGGTCTTAAACCTGATGTAATAGCAGGTACAAGTGCCGGCTCTCTTGCTGGTGTATTTTACGCTGACGGTTATCACCCTGAAGAAATTGAGGAGCTATTTAGGAAGAGAGAATTTAAGGAGTTTATTGAGCTATCAATACCAAAAGCAGGACTACTTAAAAGTACAGGGTTGCATAGTTTTCTAAAAAAGAATCTTAGAGCAAAGAGTTTTGAGGAGCTGAAAATTCCATTCTACGCTATAGCAACAGATTGGAACAGAGCATGTACTGTAGCATTCTCAAATGGTGATGACTTGGTTGATGCAGTAGTTGCATCATGCTCAGTACCAGTAATTTTTAATCCACAGTACATTCATGGGAAACCATATGTAGACGGTGGTTTGTTAAAAAACTTTCCAGTATCTGTTATCAGGAAAAAGTGTAAATATGTAATAGGTTTGAATGTATCACTGATGATACCTCCTCCTGAAAAAAATAATATAAGAACTGTAATGGAAAGAACATTTAACCTGATGGCAAACTCTAACACTATCTTTGATAAAACATATTGTGATATATTGATTGAAGTCAAAGGTATTGAAAAGTATCACATGTTCGACTTAAATAACACGGATACTATCTCTAAGATTGGCTTTCATCATGCAGCAATTAAAATGAGTGAAATGGAATCATGGGATATTGTTGAAAAATGCCACAAACATTATGAGAGAATAAAGCAAATACAGGCTAAAATAGATAGTATCAGAAAAAAAATACATTATTGACGTGAAAAAAAAATACTTCATATATCAGTTGCTTCCAAGACTGTTTGGTAACAGCTCTTCTGCAAATGTTTTTAATGGAACTATTGAAGAAAATGGGTGTGGTAAATTCAATAATATTACGATAGACATTCTAAAGAAAATTAAAGATAACGGATATACTCATGTATGGTATATAGGGATACTTGCACACGCTTCAACAACTGATTACAGTGTATATGGTATACCAAAGGAGTTTCCTGAAATTATTAAAGGGAAAGCAGGTTCTCCATACGCAATTCGCGATTATTATGATGTAGACCCTGATTTAGCTGTTAATGTTCAAGAAAGAATGGCTGAATTCGAACAGTTAATTAAACGAACACATGAGATTGGACTGAAGGTTATAATTGACAATGTACCTAATCATGTGGCCAGAAATTATAAGTCGGTTAGCAAACCTTTAAATATATCAGATTTTGGGGAAAATGATGACGTAACTAAGGCATTCTCTCCCCAAAACAATTTTTATTATCTTCCGGGGCAGCATTTAGAGATAGTGCATCGTCATGGTAATATAAAAGAAAATAAATATGTTGAGTTTCCAGCAAAAGTAACAGGAAATGATAGTTTCACAAACAGACCATCACAAAATGACTGGTTTGATACTGTGAAGCTTAATTATGGTGTTGATTATTTAAATAATAATGAAGAGTGGTTTGACCCAATTCCAGATACCTGGTATAAGATGAAAGATATACTAATGTTTTGGGCTGATAAAGGAGTCGACGGCTTCAGATGTGATATGGCAGAAATGGTACCAGTTGCTTTCTGGAGATGGTCTATCCCCCAAATAAAAGCTAAGCACCCAGGTATAATTTTTATAGCAGAAATATATAATCCCTCGATGTACAGGGTATTTATTGATAAAAACTGTTTCGATTTCTTATATGATAAAGTAGGGCTATATGATGTACTTCGAGATGTATCATGTGGCTATAGACCTTCGTCAGATATCTCATTTACATTAAATAATGTTGGTGATATTCAAAAGAATATGCTTAATTTTATGGAGAATCATGATGAGCAGCGTATAGCTTCGGATTATTTTCTGAAAAATGGAACAAAGGGTAAAGCAGCTATGATTGTAACTTCATGCATAAATACTAACCCTGTAATGGTTTATGCAGGTCAGGAATTAGGTGAAAAGGGGATGGATGAAGAAGGGTTTAGTGGAAGAAATGGAAGAACAAGCATTTTTGATTATTGGTCTTTGAGCACTTTGAGGCGCTGGAACAACAACGGTTTGTGGAATGATAACTTATTAACTCAGGAAGAGAAAGATCTTGCCACATTTTATAAGAACTTGATTAATTTATGTAATGATGAAGATGCAATCTCTGGAGGACTTTTTTATGATTTAATGCCGGCTAATTACGAGAATAATGAATTTGACTCTACTCGTTTATTTGCATTTCTGAGAGGATATGAAAAAGATATTCTTTTAGTAGTAGCAAATTTCGATAGTTCAGAAAAAAAGTGTACAGTTGAAATCCCAATGCATGCATTTTCATTTATGCATTTTAATAATAAAAGCGAAGGCTTATTGATCCCTTTATTAAATAAAAGTAGCGAGGATATATCATTTAGAAACGATAAATCTTCAATACTGAAAATTGCTGCTCACTCAGGTGAGATTTACAGGATATCTTTCATGTAAAAAATTATTTATTGCAGTCGATATTTTGTACTTTTGCAAATGTTTTAGACACGTTTATCGATATAATATTAACATAAAACCCCAACTTGTTGGTTTTCACAAAATTACAAAGAATGCAGGATAGACCTTTTAAAATTTTTTCGGGTAACAAGTCACGTTACTTTGCCGAAAAGGTGTGTAATAGTTTAAATTGTCCCTTAGGAAATATGATTATTGAACATTTCGCTGATGGTGAATTTGCCGTTTCATATGAAGAGTCAATTAGAGGAAAACAGGTGTTTCTAATCCAATCTACATTTCCTAACTCTGACAATCTAATGGAATTATTACTGATGATTGATGCAGCAAAAAGAGCATCTGCAAAATCAATTGTTGCAGTAATTCCTTATTTTGGATGGGCTAGACAAGACAGAAAAGATAAGCCAAGAGTAAGCATCGGGGCAAAGCTTATTGCAGATATGCTTTCTGCTGCCGGAATCAATAGATTAATTACCATGGACTTGCATGCTGATCAGATTCAAGGATTTTTTAATGTTCCTGTCGATCATCTTTATGCTTCGGCTGTATTTTTAGAACACATTAAACAATTGGATTTGAGCAATATGGTAATCGCTACACCAGATGTGGGAGGAACAAAACGTGCTAGTGCTTACTCCAAATTCCTGGGATGTCCAATGGTGATTTGCTACAAACTGCGTAAGAAAGCAAATGAAATTTCTGATATGCAGATTATTGGTGATGTAGAAGGTATGGATGTGCTATTGATTGATGATATTGTTGATACAGCCGGCACAATCACTAAAGCATCTGACCTGATAATGGAACAAGGAGCAAATTCTGTAAGAGCAATTGCAAGTCATGCTGTAATGTCTGACCCGGCATCAACAAGGGTAGATAGCTCAGCATTAACAGAAATTATTTTTACTGATAGCATTCCATACTCTAAGAAATCTGAAAAAGTAAAAATACTTTCAGTAGCTGATATGTTTGCGGATGCTATTATGAGAGTATGCAACAATGAATCAATAAGTTCACTTTACGTAGTTTAAAATCATGTATTTTTTCTATATCTAAAGCAATAAATTCTTATTTAATTTTTTTTATAGAGTAATTTATTTATATTTGAAAATATATTAAATACTTAACCAAATACTTACAATTAAAAAAGAATACTATGGCTTATAAGATTGAAGAAATAGAAGGTATAGGGACTGTTTATGGTACTAAACTTAGAGCAGCAGGTGTAATTACGGTTGATGATTTACTAGAAAAATGCGCTAGCAAATCAGGGAGAGTTGCATTGGCTAAAGAAACCGGAATTGATGAAAAAGATATTTTAACGTGGACAAACCATGCTGACTTATTCAGAATTGATGGTATCGGACCTCAATTTTCAGAATTACTTGAAGAAGCTGGTGTCGATACAATTAAAGAACTTCGTAATCGCAATGCTGAGAACCTTTATGCAAAAATTAAGGAAGTGAATGAAGCAAAAAAACTAGTAGGACGTCTGCCTTCTTTAGGTCAAATTGAAGAAATGATTACCACAGCAGGTAAACTTGATCCGAAAGTAACTTACTAAAAAGTTTAGGTTAACAAAAAACGGTTGAATTTTTTAATTCAACCGTTTTTTTGTTATATCTTATCGAAATAAAAGTATGGATAAATTTATTATGAATTAATTATTTTATGCATCAGACCTTCACATGCATCCTCCAATAAATCAAGCACTAGTTCGAATCCAGTAGCTCCACCATAGTATGGATCTGGGATTTCATCGTGATTTTTATATTGAATTAAAAAGTCTGTCATTTTCTTTATTTTATCTTCTTGCAGTTTATTACTTGCCAATGACTTTACATTGTTGTAGTTATTATCGTCCATTACAATTATATAGTCAAAGTTATCGAAATCAGATTTTCTGAATTTCCTTGCAAGGCTACTAATATCATATCCTCTTCTTTCCCCGTGGGCACGCATACGCTCATCAGGCAAATCCCCCTCATGCCATCCGGAGGTACCTGCAGAATCAACTTCTATGATGTCATGAAGTCCATTTTTATTTACTAATGTTTGCATAATACCCTCAGCGGCTGGTGAGCGACAAATATTACCGAGACAAACAAAAAGTAAACGGGTTTTCTTATTTTTTAGTGTTGAATCCATAAGCTTTAATGGAGTTTTTATAACCTTAACAATTATACAAAGATAATAGTTATCTACGAAGCTCCCAAATTTAATTAAAGCTATTGACATCAGAATTGTAAGAATTGAATAAATAGCTATCTTTGTATCATAAACTTCACAGTTTCAAGATGAATAAAAATAAAATCGAAAATAAATCTAACTCTATTGAAGTAAGTGTTGCAATTTCTGAGAAAAAGTTAGAATCACAGATAAAAAAGAGTCGCATTATTAGAAGCCTTTATATAATTGGAGGAACCTTATCACTTGCTCTTGCTATTATTGGCATAATTGTTCCGGGACTTCCAACAACTCCTTTTGCTTTACTGTCTGCTTATTTGTATGCAAAGAGTTCAGACAGACTTTACAACTGGCTTTTAAATAATAAGATATTAGGTTCACGTATAAGGAACTATCACAAAAGGAAAGGTGTAACCAGAAAAGGTAAAATAGGTATTATAATATTTATGACCTCAATGGTTATGTTTTCATCTTTTATTGTCATTAAAGATATTACATTAAGAATGGTCATTTTGTCATTAGGTCTGGTAGGTGCTGTTGTAGTATGGTTTTTTGTACCTACAGCTCAGGATAAACCAAAAGATCAATCAGAATAGTGTTTAATACATATATATTCTGCATCTATACTTAGTCCCTTAAATAAGCAAAATAGTGCTTTACTACTTTTTTTGAAAGTAGTTCTATATTCAACATATCCGAAGCTTTTGATATATCCTTTATTGTTCCATCTTTGTATAGTATATCAATACTATCATCTTTCTCATTATACATATCTGTTGTTATGATATCTGAACTAATAAAGTATGATGCTTCATGGGGAGACAGAGAGTATCTTTTTACAAATTTATCCAAAAACAAATCTATTCTATTTTCATCTACTGCATTCTCTGTTATCTCTATCTTAAACAACTTACGATTGATCATTCCATTACTTAGAATTGATAGAACAGTATCCTTGTGATTGGTCCATACTTTCAAAGCTGACCATATATCATTATCATCAAGCTCTATAAATCTACGTAATCCTTCTCCATTATTCTCAAAATCTTCTAAATAGGTTTTTTTTGACAGAAAATATGAAAGTGCAGGTGAGGCAAAAAGTTTTTCACCATCAATTGAAAGTTCCTGTGCTCTTTTTAGCGTATTAATTAGCATTTTCTCAGCTGCCATAGCTGTCTTATGTAAATATACCTGCCAGTACATCAGACGTCGTGACATTAGAAAATTTTCTATTGAGTTAATTCCTTTGGATTCAACTACAATTTTATCGTCTTTAATGTCAAGCATCTTTATTATTCGTGCTGAGCCAATATTACCCTCTACGACACCAGTGAAAAAACTATCTCTTCGCAGATAATCCAGTCTGTCAACATCAAGTTGACCACTTACCAGCTGATGAAGAAATCTCTTCGGATAATTATCTGTGAAGATATCTATGGCAGTTTTTAGCTTACCATCTAATTCTCTGTTCATTTGCTCCATCATGAGGTAAGAAATTGTTTCATGATGAATATCTGTAACCAGGGCATGTTCAAGTACATGAGAAAATGGTCCGTGTCCAATATCATGCATTAATATTGCAGCTAACGAGCTATCCCACTCATCTGCTGTTATTTCATGTCCTTTTTCCTTAAGTGTTTTCAAGGCTTCATCCATTAAAAACATTGCGCCTATTGAATGGTGAAACCTGGTATGCTGAGCACCCGGGTAAACAAATGCAGCAAGTCCTAATTGTTTTATTCGGTTAAGTCTTTGTAGATAAGGATGCTGAATTATATTGTAAATAAAATCATCGGGGATATTTATAAATCCAAATACAGGATCATTTATAATTTTTCGTTTCATTATTTTTTTATACACCTCTGGTTTTTATAAATGGTGCAACTAACCAATTAAATACATAGCAACCGATGCAGATATTTAAGAAAGCCTCAAGTGCGGCACAAAATATTAATATACCCCCTACAACATATGCTCCTGTTATTAAACCCATATATAGTAGTACTGCTATTGTTACAGTAAATAAGAATCCAATTGCAGCTGCAAACTTCTTAGGAGGTGCAAAAATAGGTTTGGGTGTTAAATTGAATGTTCTTGAAATACCTTTTGCATTTAAAGCTAACAGTGAAGGTATTGTTGTAAATGCACGTAATGCAAAATCAATAATTAAAAAATAAGCAAGTATTCTCCACTCTGTAAGCAACAGTAATATGGTAATTAAAACAACCTGACCGGCTACGATACGAACTATCTTTTCATTTACATGATTTTCTGATATACTTTTTTTCATAAATAATAATTTTTATTTGAAATACTATTTATATAACTGAATATAACAGAAAAAAGTTGTATCGTAATATTAAAAAGTATTATCTATTAAAGATATATTTCTAATAAAGCTTTCATCTCCAATTGTATCTTTCTGGCTTCTTTACCTGCAGAAAGAGCAAAATCTTCACTATTATCTGCATAAATTATTCCTCTTGAAGAGTTTACCAAAAGGCCACAGCTCTTATTCATCCCATATTGACAAACTTCCTCTAACGAACCTCCCTGAGCACCAACACCCGGAACTAAAAGAAAATGATCAGGAACTATTTTTCTAACATCTTCAAATAATTTACCCTGGGTTGCACCAACAACATACATCATTTGATCTTCTGTTGCCCATTCTTTTGAAACTTTTAGTACTTTCTCAAAAAGTCGTTCACCATTTTCATCTTTTGTAAACTGGAAGTCATGCGATCCACGATTACTTGTAAGAGCCAATAAAATCACCCATTTGTCTCTATAACCTAAGAATGGTTTTACACTGTCTTCACCCATATAAGGAGCCACTGTTACAGCATCCAGATCCATTTCATTAAAAAATGTAGCCGCATACATCTCACTAGTATTTCCTATATCTCCTCGTTTAGCATCAGCTATTATGAACATTTCAGGGTATCTTTGACGAATATATGCAACTGTTTTACTGAATGCTAACCAACCATTAATACCCTCGCTCTCATAAAATGCGAGGTTAGGTTTAAAAGCTACGCAATAGGGAGCTGTAGCATCAATTATTGCCCTGTTGAAAGTGTATATTGGATCTTCATTTTCAAGCAGATATTGTGGTATTTTAGTTAAGTCGGTATCCAGACCAACACACAGAAATGATTGTTTCTTTTTTATCTGATTAAAAATATCTTGTTTAGTCATTTTATTTCTTTTTTGTAGATAGCCCTTAATAATAGTATAAATAGTGGATTAAAATTATAGATCTGCCTCTTTCATTCTTTCGGCATTTTCACTTACCATCAGGTTATCAATAACATCCTGAATATCTCCATCCATGAAAGCTGATAGGTTGTATATGGTATAGTTAATACGGTGATCAGTAATTCGGCCTTGTGGATAATTATAGGTACGTATTTTTGCCGATCGGTCACCTGTTGATACCATTGTTTTTCTTCGAGATGCAATATCTCCCTGGCGTTTAGTAAGTTCCAAATCATATAATTTAGTACGAAGCATTTGCATCGCTAACTCTCTGTTTTGGAGCTGTGAACGGGCCTGCTGACATACAACAACAATACCGGAAGGCTTATGAGTTAGCTGAACTTTTGTTTCCACTTTATTTACATTCTGACCTCCGGCACCACTTGATCGGGCTGTATGGAAATCGATATCTGCGGGGTTCAGTTCAATATCAAACTCTTCTGCCTCAGGTAGTACAGCAACAGTTGCAGCAGAAGTGTGAACTCTTCCCTGGGTTTCAGTTTGCGGTACACGCTGAACTCTGTGAACTCCAGATTCATATTTTAAGGTTCCATATACATCTGCACCTGTAACTTTGAAAATAATTTCCTTGTAACCACCCGAGGTTCCTTCTGTAAAGCTTGTTACTTCGGTTTTCCATCCTTTTGATTCACAGTATTTTGTATACATTTTATATAAGTCACCTGCAAAAATTGAGGCTTCATCACCACCTGTACCGGCACGAATTTCCATTATAACATTCTTGGAATCTTCAGGATCTGACGGAATTAACAGAATCTTTATCTGTTCTTCAAGTTTCGGCAGCTTCTCATTATTTAATAATAATTCCTCATTCGCAAGTTGTCTTAAATCTGAATCTGACTCATTTTCTAGTATACTTTTAGCTTCAGCAATACTGTCTAAAGCATTCTTATACTCATTTCTGACATCAACAATCTTTTGCAGATCACTATATTCTTTATTAAGCTTTACATATCGATCCATATCCGAAATAACTTCCGGATCTGTTATTAAAGTACCTACTTCCTTGAATCTTGATACTAAGTGTTCTAATTTATCTAGTAATGATTTGTCCGACATGTTATGAATAAATAAATTTACCGTGTTCACTTTCTATGATCAGTTCTCTGGTATCAGACTCAGCAACATAGCCTACAATTTGAGCGTCAATGTTAAATGAATGAGAAATATCTATAACCTCTTTAGCATACTGTTCAGGTAAATAAATCTCCATTCTGTGGCCCATATTAAATACTTTATACATCTCTTCCCACTCAGTCTTAGATTGCTCCTGAATTAAATTAAAAAGCAGTGGAGTAGGGAACATATTGTTTTTTACCACTTTGAGTCCTTCACCTAGGAAATGCATAATTTTAGTTTGTGCTCCACCTGAACAGTGGATCATACCATGTATGCAACCTCTTAACTCATTCAATATGAGTGATATAATAGGGGAGTAGGTACGAGTAGGGGATAAAACCAGTTTACCTGCATCTAAACCAAGACTCTCAATTTTATCTGTTAAATTCATTTTACCTGAATAGACCAGATCTTCAGGTATAGAATTGTCATAACTCTCCGGATACTTAGTAGCAAGATAGTTGGCAAACACATCGTGACGGGCAGATGTTAATCCGTTACTGCCCATACCTCCATTATATTCTTTTTCATACGTAGACTGTCCGGTTGATGATAATCCTACAATAACATCACCTGATTGAATATTTGCATTATCAATCACATTTGAGCGCTTCATTCTGCATGTAACGGTACTGTCAACAATAATTGTACGAACAATATCTCCAACATCTGCTGTTTCACCACCAGTTGGATACAGTCTTACTCCTAATTCCGACAACTCTTCACAAAGCTCATTTGTTCCGTTTATAATGGCTGAGATAACCTCTCCGGGAATCAAATTTTTATTTCTTCCAATTGTTGATGATACCAGTATGTTATCTGTGGCACCAACACATAAAAGATCATCAACGTTCATTATTAAAGCATCCTGAGCAATACCTTTCCATACAGACATATCACCAGTTTCACGCCAGTAAAGGTAAGCGAGTGAAGATTTTGTCCCTGCACCGTCAGCATGCATTATATTGCAATATTCAGGATCATTCGCGAGATAATCAGGAATAATTTTACAGAATGCTTTAGGATATAATCCCTTGTCAATATTCTTAATAGCATTATGCACATCTTCCTTCGATGCTGAAACACCGCGTCGGTTATATCGTTGATTATTTGCCATTGGTTTTTTTATTCTCTAAATTTTGAAATACAAAAGTACTAAAAATGTATGAGACGAACATTCAATTAATTGTTGAAGTAATTCCAGATACTAATTTTTACTTGGATAAATATTGTATAGTAAATTAATATAATACCTATTATGTTTAATAGAAGGTTTTAATTCAAAATCCAATTATAAAGAAAAGTGGCACCGCTTTTAAACGATGCCACTCTATTATTTCATGAGAAAAAATGAATTAGTTGAGATTAAGTTCTTTTTCAACTGCTTCCATCTCTTTCGATTTATCAATTCCCATATTACTTAGATTGTAGTAAACATTTCTAAGTTTCAGTAATGCAGATTGCTTTTCAGATTCGTTAGCATTTCTTGATTTAAGCAATTCTGCATATTTTTCTAGTGGAACTAATGATGCTTGATATAATTTAACAGCTTTTTCATCATTAGCAACTTGCTGCTGTCTGTCAGTAATTTGAATTGAAGCTTCCTTTATGTTTTGTGCTTGCAGAATATAGTTTACAGCTAAAGCTTCAAGAGCTCTTTCGCAGTTCGGATCCTGTGATAGCGCTTTATTGTATTCAGCTTCAGCACCTTCATAATCACCTCTTTCTGCTAATAATGCACCCTTCACGCTATTTAAATCACATGCATTAGAAGGGTCATTTGCTATAGCTTGTTCAAGGTATTCTATAGCCTTGTCTGTTTGTCCATCGCGAATGAACACATTTACCAAGTTAGGAATAAAATATTTACTTTTTGGAAATTTTTCTGCACCTGCATAAAGTGTTTCTAAATATTTAGCAGAATCACCCAGATTAATATACTCACTTGCCATAAGTTCATATAAATCACTTTCCTGGTATGAACTATTTTCAATGAATGGCTCTGAAGTAGCACGTTTAAGCATTGCTAACGCTCTTTCATGCTGTTCAGCCTGAATAGCTGTGATGATAGCATAATATTTAATGGTTTGATATGTGCTGTCCAATGAGAAAGTTGATTCTGGCTTTTCAAACAATGGTAATGTTGGGATATTCCAGTATACTTCAAAGAAATCAGCTGCCTTAGAATAATTACCTTGATCGTTATAGTAGACTCCACCATTAATATAAAAAGGATGATTAGCCTGCAAAATAGATGCTATATCTCCTCTTACTCTGTTTCTTACTCTTCCTTTTTCATCAGGAAGCTGAGCTAATGAATCTGCTTTCAGATAAGGAGCATATGACTCCATAAGTCCATCATACATCACTTTATCATTTGCATCCTGACCAAGCATTGCTTTAGTTCTTTCGTTGTCAAATACTTTATTACCTATATCCCCCATGATTTTCCAGGTTTCAGGATCATTAGCTGTTTCAGGATTCTGTGCAGCCTGTTGAATTAGAGTTCTTGCTTCGTTAAAATCGTCGCGACCTAATGATCTCTTTGAATCTCTAAGTGCAGATTTTTGTGCGAGTAATGAGCCCGCAGAAATAAAGGTAATAATTGTAAGGAATAGGATTTTTCTCATTACATTCATATTTTTTGTGTTTGAAATAAAATTATTTTCTTATTTGTTTACTTGTTGAATTTGACTGATAAAAATCAAAAAGTTTAATTTGAATCATTTTACTGATTAAAAAACTCATTATTCAAGGTCATTATCAAGATCCTGATCATCTAAAGGTTCCTGGTCATCATCCACTTCCACATCTACGTCCTGATACTGAACATCAAATGTTTCTATTTCTTCCTTTTTATCGAGTTCCACTATTTCATCATCGGTATCTTCTGAGTCCACCTTACATACTGATGCTATCTGATCGTTTCTTTTCTCCAAATTTATCAGACGAACACCCTGAGTAGCGCGTCCCATGATGCGAATATCGGAAATATTCATACGTATTGTTATACCCGACTTGTTAATAATCATTAAATCGTTGTCTTCTGTAACACTTTTGATTGCAACAAGTTTTCCCGTCTTTTCAGTAATATTCAATGTTTTAACACCTTTACCTCCCCTACGGGTTATTCGATATATCGGTTCTCCGTCTTCATCATTTAGCTTAGTCCTTTTACCATAACCCTGTTCAGAAACAACCAGTATAGAATTTTCTGATTGAGGACTCATGCAAATCATTCCAATTACAATATCCTCACCATCGTCGTCAAGAGTCATACCTTTAACACCGGTAGCAGTTCTTCCCATTGGTCTAACATCATTCTCATCAAAACGGATAGCACGACCATTTCTATTTGCAAGTATAATATGCTGATTACCATTAGTTAATCTTACCGAAATTACTTGGTCTCCTTCTTTAATGGTAATTGCATTAACTCCATTCTGACGCGGTCTCGAATAAGCTTCAAGCTGAGTTTTCTTAATAATACCTTGTTCTGTACAGAATATCAAATAGTTCGAATTGATATATTCTTCATCAGTAAGATTATCTACTCTCACAAAAGCTGTTACAGAGTCATCAGGGTCAATATTAAGAAGATTCTGAATTGCACGACCTTTAGAATTTTTAGTTCCTTCAGGAATTTCGTATACATGTAACCAATAACATTTACCCTTTTTGGTAAACAGAAGCATATAATTATGCATTGTAGCCGGGTAAATATATTCAACAAAGTCCTCTTCTCGGGTATCTGTGCCTTTAGCCCCTACTCCTCCTCGGTTTTGAGTATGAAATTCAGCAAGTGGTGTACGTTTAATATATCCCAGGTGTGAAATAGTAATGATCATTTCATCATCAGAATAAAAATCCTCCATGCTCATCTCCTCTGCAGAGAAAATTATTTCAGAACGACGCTCATCGCCATATTTCTCACGGATTTCAATCAGTTCATCTTTAATAACCTGCATCAGAACATCCTCATTATTAAGGATTTCATTTAAACGGGCTATCAGTTTTTGTATCTCTTCATATTCAGAACGTAGTTTATCCTGTTCTAAGCCAGTCAACTGTCTTAACCTCATTTCAACAATTGCACGAGCTTGAATTTCAGAAAGTTCAAACCTCTCCATCAAACTTTGAATTGCTGTTTGAGGACTAGAAGAACTACGAATAATTGATATTACTTCATCAATATTATCTGAAGCAATAATTAATCCTTCTAATATATGAGCTCTCTCTTCTGCTTTACGTAATTCAAATTGAGTGCGACGTGTGACAACATCATGACGATGATCAACAAAATATGAGATCAACTGCTTAAGATTCAACAGTTCAGGTTTGCCATTTACCAGAGCAATATTATTTACACTAAATGAAGATTCAAGAGCAGTAAACTTATATAGTTTGTTTAATACTACATTTGCATTACCATCACGTTTGATGTCAACAACAATTCGCATTCCACGCCTGTCAGACTCGTCATTAACATTAGAAATTCCTTCAATCTTTTTATCTGCAACAAGGTCAGCTATATTCTTAATTAGTGCTGCTTTGTTTACCAGATATGGAATTTCTGTAATAACTATTTTATCATGTGTCTTACCAGATTCAATATCTGCTTTACCGCGCATGACAACACGTCCTCTACCAGTCTCAAATGCATCTTCAACACCCTTATACCCATAAATATAGGCACCGGTAGGGAAATCAGGGGCTTTGATATATTTCATCAAACCCTTTATGTCTATATCTCTGTTGTCTATATATGCAATAATACCGTTAATACACTCTGTAAGGTTGTGAGGGGCCATATTAGTAGCCATACCAACAGCAATACCTGAAGATCCGTTGATCAGCAAATTAGGTATTCTGGATGGTAATACTGTGGGTTCTGACAAAGTATCATCAAAGTTGAGCTGAAAATCAACTGTATCTTTGTCAATATCACGCAACATCTCTTCAGCAAGCCTATTTAATCTTGCTTCAGTATATCGCATAGCAGCAGGACTATCTCCGTCAACACTACCCATGTTACCCTGTCCGTCTATCAGTGTATAACGCATATTCCACTCCTGGGCCAGACGCACCATAGCGAAATATACAGATGAGTCACCATGAGGGTGATATTTACCCAATACTTCACCCACAATTCTTGCTGATTTTTTATGCGGCTTATCAGGAGTATTTCCAAGTCCTGACATTCCAAATAGTATTCGTCTGTGTACCGGTTTAAAACCATCTCTTACATCCGGCAATGCACGAGACACAATCACTGACATCGAGTAATCGATGTACGATGATTTCATTTCATCTTCGATATTAATCTTGATGATTCTATCTTCCTGATCAATCATATTTGAATGTGATTTTTCGTTCTAGAAAAAAACTTTATGTAGTTATATTTCATCTGAATAACTAATTTCAGATACCTTTTTTTTAACCAGACTAAAGTACTACTTTTCTTTGATTTTAACAAAAAAAACAGGGGTTATTTTAACCCCTGTCACGCTATTTTAGTACTTTACAGATAATTTATTTACCGTGGCAATTTTTATATTTCTTTCCACTACCACATGGACATAACTCATTTCTTCCAACCTTTTTCTCAACCCTTACTGGTTCAAGTTTTTGCTTTTGACGTTGAGAATCACCCTCTCCACTATTCTGGTTGCTAGAGCTGGTTATAGCTTCCATTTCATCTTTTTGAGTACGATATTTACTGTAATCAGTTTTTGTTTCCGGTGCTGCTTTTCTTACACTACCCGGATCTTGTACAGGAATTTGTCCACGCATCAATACGGATACCGATTTTGAGTTTATATTGTTAATCATTGTTCCAAATAGGTTGAATGATTCAAGCTTATAAATCAAAAGAGGATCTTTCTGCTCATAACTAGCTGTTTGAACTGAGTGACGCAATTCATCCATTTCTCTAAGATGCTCTTTCCAGTTTTCATCAATTGTATGCAGCAATATCGATTTTTCAAATGCTCTCACCAGAGCCTTTGAGCCAGTTTCATATGCTTCTTTCAGATTACATGCAATGTTATATACTTTCTTTCCGTCAGTAATTGGAATAAGTATATTTTCATACATTGCACCTTGATTTTCATACACCTGTTTAATAACCGGTTGTGCAATCTCGGCAAGTCGCTCTGTCTTACGTTTAAATGTTTCAAATGCTCTCTCTTTAACAGCTTCCACCATTTCAGCAGTGCGCATTTTTTTCATATCCTCCTCTTTAAAAGGAATCTCGAGAGCCATTACACGAAGAAGTTCCAGCTTCATGTTTTCGTAGTCATCTTCATACATTTCAACTATATTCTTCGATGTATCAGAAATCATGTTAGCAACATCATTATCGATTCTTTCACCCATCAAAGCATGTCTTCTACGTTTGTAAACTACTTCACGTTGTGAGTTCATCACGTCATCATATTCAAGAAGACGTTTACGAATTCCGAAGTTATTCTCTTCAACCTTTTTTTGTGCACGCTCTACCGACTTGCTCAACATGCTGTGTTCCAGAACATCACCTTCCTCAAAACCCATTCTATCCATTAGGCCTGCAATTTTTTCTGTTGCAAACAGGCGCATAAGATCATCTTCAAGTGATACAAAAAATACAGAAGATCCAGGGTCTCCCTGACGTCCGGCACGACCTCTTAACTGTCTGTCAACTCGTCGAGATTCATGTCGCTCAGTACCAATAATAGCAAGACCTCCCGCTTCTTTCACTTCAGGAGTCAGCTTAATGTCAGTACCACGACCAGCCATATTGGTTGCAATAGTTACAACGCCGCTTTGACCTGCATTTGCCACAATTTCTGCTTCACGCTGATGTAGTTTTGCATTAAGTACGTTATGTTTAATCTTACGAAGAGTAAGCATACGACTTAACAGCTCAGAAATCTCAACTGAGGTTGTACCCACAAGTACGGGGCGACCATTATTGATCAGCTTTTCAATTTCTTCTATAACAGCATTATATTTCTCTCTTTTAGTTTTATAAATCCTGTCGTTCTGGTCATCCCTAATAATCGGTTTATTTGTTGGGATTACTACCACATCCAGTTTATAAATATCCCAAAATTCCCCTGCTTCTGTCTCAGCAGTACCAGTCATACCTGCCAGTTTGCTGTACATCCTGAAGAAGTTCTGTAAAGTGATTGTTGCAAATGTTTGAGTAGCAGCTTCCACCTTTACACGCTCTTTGGCTTCAATTGCCTGATGGAGTCCATCTGAATATCGACGGCCTTCCATAACACGACCAGTTTGCTCATCTACAATCTTAACCTTATTATCTATTACCACGTACTCATCATCCTTTTCAAAAAGTGTATAAGCCTTCAATAACTGATTGATGGTGTGAACACGTTCTGATTTGATTGCATAGTTCTGTAATAACTCATCTTTTTTCGCAGCTTTCTCATCATCAGACATATTTGCATTCTCCAGTTCAGAAAGCTGAGATGCAATATCCGGAAGTATAAAAAACTGTGGGTCATCAGATTTACCTGTCAGCAAATCAATTCCCTTATCGGTTAATTCGATACTATGAAGCTTTTCATCAATTATAAAGTAAAGCGGGTCAGTTACAATATGCATATTGCGATTCTGCTCCTGCATATAATAAGCTTCTGTTTTTAGCATGGCCGCTTTAACACCCTGCTCACTAAGATATTTAATTAGAGGTTTATATTTTGGCATACCTTTATATGATCTATACAAAAGTAGTGCTCCCTCTTCCTGCTCTTTAGGATCACTTGAAGCCATTTTTGACTTTGCTTCAGCAAGTAATTGAGTAGTCAGTTCTCTTTGTGCCTTTACAATCATCTCAACACGTGGTCGAAACTCATCAAAAAGCTGATCATCACCTTTTGGTACCGGGCCAGATATAATTAATGGAGTACGGGCGTCATCAATTAAAACTGAGTCAACCTCGTCAACAATTGCGTAATTATGCTTTCTCTGTACAAGATCTTTCGGAGAAACAGCCATATTATCTCTCAGGTAATCAAAGCCAAACTCATTATTTGTACCGAAAGTAATATCTGCTTCGTATGCTTTACGGCGTGCATCGGAGTTTGGCTCATGTTTATCTATACAGTCAACCGACAGCCCATGGAACATATACATTGGTCCCATCCACTCAGAGTCACGTTTGGCCAAATAATCATTCACAGTTACAACATGTACACCTTCATGAGTAAGTGCATTCAGGAAGACAGGAAGTGTGGCAACTAATGTTTTACCCTCACCTGTTGCCATCTCAGCAATTTTACCTCTATGTAAAACAACTCCACCGAAAAGCTGTACATCATAATGGATCATTTCCCAGGTAATTTCATTACCACCGGCTATCCATCTGTTCTGATAAATTGCCTTATCACCCTCAATTCTTACAAAATCGTGACTGGCAGCCAGATTTCTGTCAAATTCAGTAGCAGTAACAACAATTTCATTATTTTGTGTAAACCTTCTTGCTGTATCTTTCATTATTGAAAATGCTATAGGAAGTATTTCATCCAGCACTTTCTCATATTTCTCATTAATCTCTTTTTCTATCTTATCTATTTGATTCCATATTGGTTCACGCTTGTCAAGTTCAACTTCCTCTAAACCTGCTTTAAGCTGTTCAATCTGCTGTTTCTCTTCAGCAACATAATCACGTATCTGTTTTTCCAGATCTTTCGTTCTGTTTCTAAGTTCATCATTAGAAAGCTTCTCAATCTCAGGGTATACCTCTTTTATTCTTTTCACAACAGGATTGATTTCATTCAAATCTCGTTGTGCTTTATTACCAAAAATTTTTGATATTATTTTGTTAAATCCCATAGTAGTATATTGATTTTTATTTTTTATTACCTGTAGGTTAAAATAATAACCTTAAAAAAGTTCTTCCAGTATTTCACCCACAGATGCATTTGGCGAACGTATACGCAATCTGTATGCAACGCTTGGCGCTATATCTGTTACCTCAATTGTACGGTTTATTTTCTGGGGTTTTATATCCTTACCAAAAAATATAGCCGGTGCATTAATTGCATTATTTCTTACTCTTTCATGATCATCAGAACCTTGTTCTACAACCTGCCATCCAGGTTGGAGCTCCAGGAAAAGATCACCTGAGATTCCCTTATAATAACTGTTTCTATAATATTGAACATTTTGGTTATACGCACCATGCAGCATTTGGTAAGAAGTGATAACATCCTGAACACCTGCCGACTGTACAAGGAACTCTGCAGCTTTCTGCTGAAGTTCTATCAGGTCGATTTTCTTATCCTCAATAAGCTTTCTATCAAAAAAGAACTGTTTATTATAGTATTTCTTAATCCATTGCTCTCTGCCATACAGAGCCATCAGATACATATTTAATAATGCCTGACTCCTGTCCGGATAGAAAGTTCCACCTGAAGTAACCATTCCCTCAGGGATAATCTCATTTTCATCAAAATAGCCTGTAGATACAACAAATATAAGAGTGTTATTTAGTCCTACTAATTCATCAATTTTATCCAGTAATCTTGCTAACTCCTGGTCCAATCTATAATAAGTATCCTGAATCTCAATAGAGTAGTTTTTATCAAGAGCCCCGGAGAAGTTTCCTGCATAAAATGTAACAGCCAGGTAATCAGGATTCATTCTTGTTCCTAAAGAACTTGACTCCAATACTCTAATAGCCATATCATTAACCTCTTTGTTAACGTAGGGCGATTCCTTAAACTTCTTTACATTGTCTTTGATATTGTTTGCAAAGAAATGCTGAAAATTATACCTGTTTTTAGTATATGGGAATGCTTTATAATTTTCAATTGGAAGTGCAGGCTTCCAGGAAATACTATTTATTGTATAAGTAAGTGATTGCTGACTGCGGTTAAATTGCTCTACGACCGGCTGTCTTGTTTTATAAAATGTAGTTGTTGCCCATTTGGCATCTTCATTCTCAATCCAGTAGGCACCACTTGCTGCATGTCCTCCTGCAGCCATAGCCTGAGATGCATCTGGAGCAAAAGCAAAAATATCAGATTGTCCACCCGAAGCTATCTTAAGTTCATCTGCAATTGTTGAAACTTTTATTGATAATGGTGATAATTTTTCGGTCGTGAAATTTCCCAGGTAGTTATCATCATGAAAACTGGAAATTTCAATATTATTGGCAAGTAAAAATTTTTTTTCTGCAGTAATACCATGATAAGATGGATTTGCTCCCGTGAAAATCGATGTTATTGTTGAAGCCTTATCCAGATACGGGAAGTCATAATTCACATTCTTATATACTAACCCGTTGTTTAGTAGCCTGTTAAAACCTTTGTTGCCAAAAGTGCTCTTGAACATCTCAAGGTAATCTCCCCTAAGCTGATCAATAGTAATACCGACTACTAATTTTGGTACCTCACCTGTGGGATTTTGTGCAAATATCGCTGTAATAGAGAAAAAAGCGACAATTGAAGTTATTATTCTAAACATTTAGCAATTATTGACCTAATCTGAATTAATTATTGTCCCCAACCCGCCTTCATATATCTGCTGGAGGTAAAGCGACTGTTTACTCGTCTCTTTTTATTTAACAGCAGTGCATTTACTCCTGATCTTCCCCATAAACACAATGAAAATAGTATTGTTTCATAAGGTAGATGTTGTGGTAAAAACCACCAGGATAAAAGAAAAAGAGTTAAGACTACAAAGTTAATGAAATGATAGAAATAAACGATGTTCTTTGCCGGTTTAACCCAAAATAAAATAGCAGCAAAAAGGGCAAATATATTTAACCATGCAAAATTCCAGTTGGGATTGGTTGCAGGATGTTCTGAAAAATACATCAGAACAAATATAATAGTACCCGCTGCTCCTGCAATTCCAAAAAGTATGGTATCAAATATTCGCGGTATTCTGGTCTTGTTTAATTTGTATATTTGGTTTATACTCACAAAGATTGTAAGCAAGAGCAAAAATAAAGCTGCAACTAAAGGTGTAAAGAATGTTTTTTTGCCCGGATTATTACGTTCTGCATTATGTTCCAATAAAATTTCAGTATTGCCTACAAGATTATTGCTTGCAGAATCATTGCTCTGAAATAGTGCACCTTCAAATGAATCCATCAGGTATGAAGGGATAAACATCTTTTCTCTAACATTAATTATTCTATCTGCATCACTGCCAATCAGCAAATCTATACCAAATTCAAACCATGGATAATCTATAAGACACTCATGAACCAGGTCGCGATATGTTTGCTCTTTGCTTGTTTCTGGATAAATAATTTGTGATTTTGAGTATTTTTCAATCATATCCCTTGGTCGTGTAGCACAATTATCATAAAAATAATTGTATCTATAACCCCTGTTTTCAGGTAAAGAATTAATGTATAAAGCGTTGTAAAGTTGCTGTTTTTCAGCTGCTGAGAGATTCAAAATTTGCTTTGTTACTTTTTGGCCTTTGTATGAGTATTCAGCAATAAATTGATCATAAAAATCAACTCCCAATATATAATCTGTTTTACCCCTTATAAAATTATATATGAAGTTGGGCTGAGTAGGATCAAAGTAGCCATAGTTAAAGACTGCATCAACTCCGGTTGAATCGTCATGTATGTAAATTGCCGTGTGACCAAAAAGAGCATAAACTGCTCCATTCCATGGAGAGGCAGTCAGAAGACTTACTTCTGCATCTTCATGAAGTGTAATTTGTGATTTTGCCTGATTACTGATAAAAAAAAGTGTAATCAAAAGCATTATAGTGAAGTTTATTTTTTTCATTGTGCAGATCTATTATCCATTATACATTGATTTATCCACATATCTATGGCAAAACCAGTGCAGATGACAAAAATAGATAAATTTGCTTTAAATCACACATAAATACAAAAACAAATAGCGGTGGCCTTTTTAGACCACCGCTATTCAGTTTCGTAAAATTGTGACCGGTTTTATTTATTCTTATTACGATTACCGTAACGACTCATAAATTTATCAACACGTCCGGCTGTATCCACCAATTTTTGTTTTCCTGTGTAGAAAGGGTGAGAAGAACTTGTGATCTCAAGTTTTACTAGTGGATATGTAACTCCGTCAATTTCTATAGTTTCTTTTGCATTAACTGTTGAGCGAGAAATAAAAATCTCTTCATTCGACATATCTTTAAAAACTACGGGACGATAATTATCGGGATGAATCTCTTTTTTCATTTTTACCTTCTGTTTTTATGATTGGCAATTTTCGGATGGCAAAGATACAATAAACTGTTTTATAAAAAAAATAAACAGACTCCTTTTTTCTTTTTCTGAAATATAATAACTTATTTTGCGTTCATTATGATAGATAAATTCATATGAAGAGTGAAATTATTACTATTGGAGATGAGCTTCTTATAGGTCAGATTGTGGATACAAATGCTGCTTGGATGGCAAGAGAGTTAACTCAAAGCGGATTCGATATAGCAGCAATAACTTCTGTTGGTGATCAATCAGACAGTATTGTTAAAGCAATTGACAATGCATTTGAAAGAGCTGAAATCCTTCTACTTACCGGGGGCGTAGGACCAACAAACGACGATATAACCAAACATACTCTGTGTCAATATTTTCATACTGCATTAGAATTCAACGATGAAGTCTTGCAGAATATTGAAACTATTTTTTTAAGAAGAAATATTCCTCTGAATCATCTTACCAGAAAACAGGCCTATGTTCCTGCAAATTGCACTGTTATACAGAATAAGTTAGGTACAGCTCCTATATTATGGTTTGAAAAAGATGGAAAAGTTTTGATATCCATGCCGGGTGTTCCTTTTGAAATGGAAAATGCAATGTGTGATGAGATAATACCGCGACTTCAGGAAAGATTTCAGATCACAGAATATCTTAGCCGTTCTTGCATAGTAACCGGTATAAGTGAGTCCGCCCTGGCAACTCAACTTGCAGAATATGAACTGGAGCTGCCTAAAGGTTTTTCCCTAGCCTATCTGCCCTCACTTGGTTATATAAGGCTGCGATTATCTGTATGGGGAGAAGAACATAAAGTGGAGTTAAAGCTGCAGGCACGAAAATTAAAGAAATTACTGGGTTTAAATATTGTGTCAAAAGGAGCTAAAATGCCTGAAGAAATACTTGGAGGTAAACTAAGAAAAAAAAATCTTACCCTATCCACTGCAGAAAGTTGCACAGGTGGATTCATCTCACATAAAATTACAACCGTTCCCGGTTCATCGCAATATTTTGAGGGTAGTATTATTTCATATGACAGTCTCATAAAAGAAGAATTGCTTGATGTAGACAGGGATTTGATAGAAACTTATGGTGTTGTAAGTGGCGAAGTTGTTGAACAGATGGCTCGTACAGTGGCTAAAAAACTTCATACCGACTGCAGTATAGCTGTGTCCGGTATTATGGGGCCTGATGGTGGTACAAAAGAAAATCCCGTTGGCACAGTTTGGATTGCAACACAATACAATGATAAGATCATTTCTAATAAGTACAATGTGGGTCGCAGTCGCAGAGAAAACATCGAAAGAACAGCAAATACAGCAATGCTCCAGCTTCTGCAAATGTTGAAAAGCTAGAGCATCACAAGTAGTTTATTTATAAATCTATTTAGTCTATAATATCAAATCCGCAATAAGGTACCAGTACTTTAGGAATTCTAATACCTTCAGACGTTTGATTATTTTCCAGCAATGCCGCTAATATACGTGGCAGTGCCAGTGCGCTTCCATTTAGTGTGTGACAAAGTTGTGTTTTGCGGTTTTCATCACGATAACGACATTTCAGTCGGTTTGCCTGATAGCTTTCGAAGTTTGAAACAGAACTTACTTCAAGCCAGCGTTCCTGAGCTGCTGAATATACCTCGAAGTCGAATGTAAGTGCTGAAGTAAAACTCATATCACCACCGCATAAACGAAGTATACGCCATGGCAGTTCAAGTTTTTCAACCAGTGTCTGCACATAAGAAACCATTTCGTCCAGTCGCGCATATGAGTTTTCAGGTTTATCAATACAAACAATTTCAACCTTATCAAACTGATGCAGACGGTTAAGTCCACGTACATCTTTACCATAAGAACCGGCTTCTCTTCTGAAGCATGCTGAATATGCAGTGTTTTTTACTGGCAGATCCTTGTCTTCAAGGATTACATCTCTGTAAATGTTTGTAACAGGGACTTCAGCTGTAGGAATTAAGTAGAGGTCATCAAGTCCAACATGATACATTTGCCCCTCTTTATCAGGTAGCTGACCTGTACCGAATCCTGAATCACTATTTACAACATAGGGTGGTTGAACCTCCATAAACCCTGCATCACGTGCATTATCCAGGAAGAAATTGATTAAAGCCCTCTGTAGTCTTGCACCCTTTCCTTTATAAACAGGAAATCCTGCACCAGTAATCTTTACGCCAAGCTCAAAATCAATCAGATCATATTTCTTGGCCAGATCCCAGTGAGGTAAGGCATCTTTCTCTAATGATGGCATTACACCACCATTACGTTCAATCAGATTATCTTCAGCACTTTTACCCTCCGGAACTGATTCATGCGGCAGGTTAGGAATTGTAACTAGTAGCTCTTCTATCTTATCCTGTGCATCTTTCAAGATTGCTTCAAGCTCTTTAGAAGATTCTTTAAGAGTGGCTACTTTCTCTCTGGCCGAAGTAGCTTCATCTTTCTTGCCCTCTTTAATAAGCGATCCAATAGATTTTGATATCGAGTTTATTTCCGATAAAACTCCATCAAGTGAAGTTTGACTGTTCCTTCTAATAGCATCAAGCTCAATAATCTTCTCAACAATCTCTTTAGCGTCGAAGTTTTTTTTCTTAAGACGACTTATAACCTCCCCGGGATTTTCGTTTATTACTTTAAGTGTAAGCATACAATTTTAGCTGATTTCTCAATAATCAGATTTTTACTTTTAAAAATTTGCAATTATAATCCCACAAAGGTACAAAAATACCTCAATTTTAATAATCAGCAGGTATAAAATAATGTAGATTCAATTGGTTATCAGAATAGCTGAAAATGGAGGGATTCGCGTACCTCTCTATTTTTTTGTTTTTTCTGACGATAATAACGGGCTACATAATAGGCTACACCGGCAAGTGCTCCAAGCATTAAAAGGTCTTTAACTGTATTATTTTTCATATATAAATATTGTATTTAATTTTTGTTTACATGTGTATCTTAATAGATAGATGCAAGAGAAGCAAAAACGTTGCTTTAATTAACTTTATTTATCAACATATTCAATTATGAAAATGTTTTTACTTTCATCTGTAATTTTATATCTATTGTCAGAACGTTCATTTACAATCCAGACAATGTTTTCTCCCGAAAGAATTACCCATGCCTCTTTTTTGTCTTTCAAGCTAAATTTGCGGTCTGTAAAATAATCACTCAATTTCTTTTTCCCGTTCATGCCAAAGGGAATAAACCAATCACCCGCTTTCCATCTACGCATTATCAGAGGAAATTTAAGTTTATCCGCATCAGCATATAGAATATTTTTTTTCTTCTCTATTTTAACAGGTGTTTTCTCTTTTCTTAAATTAAAACGTACAGGAAAAGTGATCTCTTTTGATTCTTCTTCTATAAGGTAGTGTTCGTCTGAGATGATATCAGACGTTATTTTTTCCAATATAAAATCAGATCGGTCTTTTATTACTCTGTATCTATCTGACAAAAAAACTTTTCCAGGTGTTGAATCCATACTCTGAAATATATCTTCTATAGTTGAAGAAGTGAATCCCAAAGGTGACAGCAGCTCAAACAATACAGATTGAGGTGAAGCTGTTTTCTTTAGCATTGGAATGTTAATCTTATCATTAATGAAAACCACATCTATATATTCTCTAATAGATTCTGAATATATTTTTTCTGCTTCGGATATATTTTTTGAAGTTCTGATGATTGATTCTTTTACAGAAGGATTAACCACTTCAAGCTTAGGTATGACATTTAATCTCAGATAATTGCGTAAATATATATCTTGATCATTTGTACTGTCGGTTACATATGGTAATTCTCTCTCAATTATATAATCTTCAATTTCTGAGCGTGATACAGTAAGCAGTGGTCTAACAACATATCCATTCCTGGGAGAAATACCACTCAATCCTTTAATTCCAGTACCTCTTATCAAATTTAGCAGAACTGTCTCTACTGAATCATCCCTGTGATGAGCTACTGCAATAGCGTCGGCCTCATATTGTTTGCGTAAAATCTCGAACCACTCATAACGCAATTCACGTGCTGCCATCTCTATAGATATTTTTCTGTCTTCTGCGTAACCGGTTGTGTCAAAATCAATACTTGTAAAAGGTATATCAGTATTCTTACACCATTTACGTACAAAATCTGCATCTCTGTCAGATTCAGCTCCTCTTAAATGAAAATTACAGTGTGCAGCAATACACCTATATTCAAGCAGAACAAGTAAGTCCAGCAATACCATAGAATCCATACCCCCACTTAGCCCTACAATAACTTTGGCATTGTGTGGCAGCAGTTTCTCGCTTTGTATGAATTTCTGTACTCTGTCTATCATTTTTTGATCTAATTGTTAAAACAAATGTACTATAAAAAACTCATTTTGGCTCTCATATTAAATCTTTAGAGTCAAAAATCTGCATATATCGCAATAAAATCAGTAATTTTGCACAAGTATTAATTTATAATTAATAACAGAAAATGATAGATAAGATTGAAGCACTTCTCTCAGAAGTAGAGCAAATGTCAGCTACTAATACCGAAGAGCTGGAGGCGTTACGAATTAAGTTCCTAAGTAAAAAAGGGGTTATACCATCATTGATGGATGATTTCAGAAACGTTCCCTCAGAGCAGAAACGTGAAATTGGAGTGAAAATTAATGAATTAAAGCAGAAGACAACAGAAAAAATAAATCTGCTGAAAGATCAATTTGAAAATAAGGACTCAGGTTTTATGGATATTGATCTTACTCGCACTGCTTATCCCATTTCATTAGGGTCCAGACATCCTATTTCCATTGTAAAAGAGGAAATAAATGATATATTTAAAAGACTGGGATTTTCAATTTCGGAGGGACCTGAGGTTGAGGACGACTGGCATGTGTTTTCTTCTCTTAATTTTGCTGATGATCACCCGGCCCGCGATATGCAGGATACTTTTTTCATACAGAATGATCCTCAGATAGTTCTTCGCACACATACTTCATCTGTTCAAACCAGAGTAATGGAGCACACACAGCCTCCAATCAGGATAATTTGCCCGGGACGTGTATACAGAAACGAGGCTATTTCTTATAGAGCACACTGTTTTTTCCATCAGGTAGAAGCTCTATATATCGATAAAGATGTCTCTTTCGCAGATCTAAAACAGGCTCTTCTATTCTTTGCAAAGGAGATGTTTGGGGAGGATACAAAAATCAGATTGAGACCTTCATACTTTCCTTTCACAGAGCCAAGTGCCGAAATGGATATCTCATGCAATATCTGCGGAGGTAAAGGGTGTCCGTTCTGCAAGCATACCGGATGGGTAGAAATACTTGGTTGTGGTATGGTAGATCCTAACGTGCTTGAAAATTGTGGTATTAACAGTAAGGTTTACTCAGGATATGCTCTTGGAATGGGTATAGAACGTATTACCAATCTTAAATATCAGGTAAAAGATCTTAGAATGTTCTCAGAAAATGATGTACGCTTCATCGAACAGTTTAAGTCGGCAAATTAATTCATTTCTCATTGTCTGAAATATTAATTATATTTACATAAACGTAAGAACAAATAAACTTGAAAAACTATAAACAATGATGAGAGCAAAATATTTTATTCTTCCCCTGTTGCTTATTATATCATACTGTGCTTTTGCTCAGAAAACTACTAGAGTGAACGCTATAAAAGCAAATGATTATGGAGTAGTATATTCTTTGCCCAAAACATCATTTGTGGTTGAGTTTCTGGTAAAAAAGACAACATATCAGAAAGGAGATTTTTATCCGTATGCCCAGCGTTATCTGGCAGTAGATAATCCTGTTACCGAAAACAGAGTTGTTCATACTCTGGAGGGAATTGAAGTGATTAACAAAGGTATCCCTGACAAAACCAACTCTTTTATGGTTGAATTCAGATCAAGGACTATTGAACCTTTTGTTTATCTTAGGGAGGATGGACTGATTGCTGCTATAAATGCTGAACCTGAAGATGAAACAGTACCTAAGTTGATTATCCCTGCTAGTGAGACTGCTTCTGAAAATCCTCGTCGCTACTTCACACAGGAGACTTTAATGGCGGGTTCAACTGCAAAGCAGGCTGAACTTGTTGCCAGACAGATTTTTGATCTTCGTCGTAACAGAAATGATATTCTTTCGGGTGAAGCGGTTAATATGCCCCCCGATGGAAATGCATATAATGTTGTTATGCAAGAGATTAATCGTCAGGAAAAAGCTTTGACTGAGCTATTCTCCGGTAGTGTTACAACTGAATATTTTACTGTTACATATCAGATTATTCCTGAAACAGGAAATATTAATCGGGAGGTACTGGCTCGCTTTTCTGAGAAACTTGGTCCGCTTGATGCCGATAATCTCGCTGGCGAGCCTATCTATTTTTCACTTGTTCGCAAAACACCTGAGGTGACAATGCAGCTTTCTGATCGTGATCTGCAAAGACTGGAATCTAAACTGACACAGGGTGTTGTTTATAATATCCCGGGTAAAGGTGAATTAACTATTGAGTTTGGTAATAGAACATTAAAGTCAATAGAGGTGGATGTGGTTCAATTCGGTTCACAGGATGTACTTGTAAAGCAGATGTTCGATAATAACAAGCAACCTATAAAAGTTTACTTCTATCCCGAGTTAGGGGCTATTAAGCAGATTATCCAGTAACGATAAAAATATACTTTATATGAGAATTTGGAATTTAAAAACTGTTGTCTTTCTGGCTCTGTCATCAATAATATTGTTGTCTTCATGCAATAAAATGGGAAAAGGCAGATCAGCAGAGATATTGTATGACAGCATTGTTATCCATAAAGAGGTTCCATTATTGTCGGTAAATGATACTACTTTGCCTTATGCTGATGTAAATATTTCTTTTACTTATCCTGTTAGATTTCGTGATGCAGAAAGCACAGAAAGACTACAACAGATTTTTAAAGGTACATTCTTTGGAAATACTGATTTCGACTCCATGACACCTGACGCTGCTGTTGAGAAATATCTTGATGAGTATACCGAAAGATACCAGTCGCTCTCAAATATGTTTTATGAAGATAAGTCGCGGTTGGATGGCAAAACACCTGTTTGGTACTGGTATTATATGAACACAGGCAACAAAATACTTTTTCAAAACGACTCTCTTTTAAGCTATGCAGTTGAGTATAGTGATTATGAGGGTGGCGCTCATGGTTCATACCGTATAACATACACAAATATCAACCTGATCGATTTGGTAACTATATCTGAAGAGGATCTGTTTATTCCGGGTTATTATAATAAGCTAACAGAGAAGATTGTAGAGAGTTTGATGAAAGACTTTAATGCAGAAATTCCTGACTCACTTCTTATGAGAGGTTTTTTTACAATTGATGATATTGTTCCAAATGAGAACTTCTGGCTTAGCGAAAAAGGTATACATTACTCATATAATCAATATGAAATTGCTCCCTATGCAATGGGTGTAATTGATGTTACTGTTCCCTATTCTGAGCTCACAGATATTTTATTGCCTGAAAGTATTGTTTCAAAACTTTTTTTGAATAAAAAGTAGTCAAGAGAACATATAAACATTAAAAAATAAGGGCCGGAAAATATCCGGCCCTTATTTTTTATCTTTTCTCAAAATTAAGATAGTTACTCTTTCTTGAATTCAAGGTAAATAACTATGTGTACATCTTTTCCTATACCTGCAGCATCAGGGTCATATGCAACATTGTAATCAAGACGATTAATGGTGTTCTTGGCAGTAAAACCAATAACTTCAGAACCATTCTGACCTTTAACTGAACCACCGTAGTCCACGTCGAAAGTAACATCTTTTGTTACATCTTTTATCTGAAGTTTTCCGTTAAGTTTGTACTTATTATCTGAAACTTTCTCAATAGAGGTGCTTTCGAATGACATTGAAGGAAATTTTTCAACCTCAAAGAAATCTGCACTGCGTAAATGATCATCACGCATTTTAACACCGGTGTTTACACTTGCCACATCTACATTAAAGAAGATACGCGCTTGTTCTGCATTATCCATACTACCGATAATACCACCATCGAATTTCTCGAATTTACCACTAACAAAGGTGATCCCACTATGTTTTACTTTGAAATTTACCGAAGTATGGGCCGGGTCAACCTTATATTGAGACTGGGCTAGTAAGCTAAAGCCCGTTATTACTGCTACAAATAATAGTAATACTTTTTTCATATACATAATTTTTTTGATTTATATTTGCACTCATTTAACATTTAAAGATAGTTGTTTGTTCACTGATTATAAGTTATGAAAGATTATTTGCGAAAAAGCTATATCTTTGCATAAACAAAACTTATAATTGGTTGTTTGGGATTGTATGGAGAATATTATTGTTCGCCAATATAATATAAAGTGGTTTCTTTAAAACTATAATTAAAATGCAAGAACTAGATCAAGATCAAATATTAACTGAATTAACCACCCAGGACTATAAATATGGTTTCACCACAGATGTCGAAACCTATGTTATTGATAAAGGGCTGGATGAGGATGTTATTAGACATATTTCAGAGCAGAAGGAAGAACCAGAATGGTTACTTGAATTCAGATTAAAATCATATCGTCACTGGCTTACAATGGAGATGCCCGACTGGGCACACCTGAATATTCCTGAAATAGACTATCAGGACATGATTTATTATGCTGATCCTTCAAAAAAGAAAAATCCTAAGAGCTTGGATGAAGTGGATCCTGAACTTCTGAAAACGTTCGAGCGTCTGGGTATCCCGCTGGAAGAGCAAAAAATGCTTACTGGCGTTGCTGTGGATGCAGTAATGGATAGTGTATCTATAAAAACTACCTTTAAAGAGGTGCTGGCTGAAAAAGGAATTATTTTCTGTTCGTTCAGCGAAGCTGTAAAACATCATCCTGACCTGGTAAGAAAATATCTGGGTAGTGTGGTTCCTTATAAAGATAACTTTTTTGGTGCACTTAATTCTGCTGTATTCAGCGATGGTTCTTTTGTTTATATTCCCAAGGGTGTTCGCTGTCCGATGGAGTTGTCAACATATTTCCGTATAAATACTGCAAATACAGGGCAATTTGAACGTACACTTATTATTGCTGATGATGACTCATACGTTAGCTACCTTGAGGGCTGTACAGCTCCTATGAGGGATGAAAACCAGCTGCATGCGGCTATTGTGGAGATTATCGCACTTGATAATGCCGAGGTGAAATATTCAACTGTGCAGAACTGGTATCCGGGAGATAAAGACGGAAATGGTGGTGTATATAATTTCGTAACTAAGAGAGGTATCTGTAAGGGTGTAAATTCAAAGATTTCATGGACGCAGGTTGAAACAGGATCAGCAATTACTTGGAAATATCCTTCATGTATACTTGCAGGAGACAATTCAGTTGGAGAATTCTACTCTGTTGCAGTTACAAATAACTACCAGCAAGCTGATACCGGTACCAAAATGATTCATATCGGAAAAAATACACGAAGCAGAATCGTTTCTAAAGGTATTTCAGCAGGTCATAGTCAGAATAGTTATCGAGGACTGGTTAAGGTGACTAAGAAGGCTGAAAATGCTCGCAATCACTCGCAATGCGATAGTTTACTGCTTACTGATCACTGCGGTGCCCACACTTTCCCATATACGGATATTCAGCACCCAAGTGCTGTTCTTGAGCATGAGGCTACTACCTCAAAGATAAGTGAAGATCAGATTTTCTACTGCAACCAGAGAGGTTTGGGCGAAGAAGAGGCTATTGGCCTTATCGTTAACGGTTATGTAAAAGAGGTGGTTAATAAACTACCTATGGAGTTTGCCGTTGAAGCTCAAAAGTTATTGCAGATATCACTTGAAGGTAGTGTTGGATAATCAGGAGAGATAATTTCCTTTAATTTATAAACATACAGTTAAAACCCTATGGACTGGATTACCAGTTAATAGGGTTTTTTCCGTTTGCTATAAGATATTTGTTTGCTGTGCTGAAATGTCTGTTTCCGAAGAAACCTCTATGAGCAGAAAGCGGCGAAGGGTGTGGTGATGTTAATATTAGATGCCTATTCGCATCAATTGATGCCCCTTTTCGCTGTGCATATGATCCCCAAAGCATAAAAACCAAATGGTCCGATCCTCTGGATAATTTATTGATTACAGCATCTGTAAACACTTCCCAGCCTCTGTTCTGATGAGATCCTGCCTGATGTGCTCTTACAGTAAGAGTAGCATTAAGCAAAAGTACTCCCTGTTTTGCCCACCTCTCCAGATTGCCTGAATATGGAATCTCGATACCTAAATCATCACGTATCTCCTTGTAAATATTTATAAGTGAAGGGGGAATCTTTATCCCATCATTTACAGAAAAAGATAATCCATGAGCCTGACCCGGGGCATGATAGGGATCCTGACCAACAATTACCACTTTTACCTCATTAAATGGGCAAGAATCAAAGGCATTAAATATTAATTTAGCAGGAGGATAAACAGTAGTTGAACTATATTCCTTCCTGACAAATTCGGTTAATCGTTGAAAATAAGGTTTGTCAAATTCTTCTTTTAACTGTTCTCCCCAGCTTTTTTCAATTCTTACTTGCATGAACAAAAATGATTCTATATCAGGAACACGCCTCTTTTACGTGCCTCTTCTTTCATTTCCTGAGGCCAAATACTTGACTGTATTTCACCTATATGTGCCTTGCGAAGGTAATACATACATAAACGTGACTGACCAATACCACCTCCTATCGACAATGGAAGTTCATTGTTCATCAATCGTTTATGGAAGTAGAGTGAAAGTCGGTTTTCCTGTCCAAGTGATTTCAGCTGTCTCTCAAGCGATTCAGCATTTACCCTGATACCCATGGAAGAAAGTTCAACAGCTTTCTTTAAAACAGGATTCCAAACAAGAAGATCACCATTTAAACCTTTATAACCATCATCGTTAATTGTGCTCCAGTCATCATAATCAGCAGCACGTCCATCATGTGGCTTTCCGTTTGAAAGTGGTGCTCCAATACCTATAATAAATACAGCACCATACTCCTTTGTAATGGCATCTTCACGCTCTTTTTCATTCAATTTGGGATACTTTTGAAGCAACTCCTCTGAATGAATAAAGGTTATTTCTGAAGGTAGCTGTGGTGTAATAGATGGGAACAGTTCATAAACCAGATATTCAGTGCGAAGCATTGCTGCGTATATCCTTCTGACAACCTGCTTCAGGTATGCAATATTTCTGTCTTTTTCACCAATTACAAGCTCCCAGTCCCACTGATCAACATAAAGTGAGTGGATATTATCAAGTTCTTCATCCGCACGGATTGCGTTCATATCCGTATAAATCCCAAAACCTTCCTCTATTTCATAGTCGGCTAATGTTAGCCTTTTCCACTTAGCAAGTGAATGAACGATTTCTGCACTTTTATCATCCATATCTTTAATGGGAAAGCGAACAGGACGTTCAATTCCATTAAGATCATCGTTTATACCAGTTCCACTTTCTACAAAAAGAGGAGCAGTTACACGACGCAACCTTAATTCTGAGGAGAGGTTTACCTGAAAAAAATCTTTTATATTCTTTATGCCCAGTTCGGTCTGCTTTAGATTAAGAATCGGAGCATAGTCAATTGGGATGTGCAAATTTGGCATAGCCTGTATTGTCATATTGTTGAAAAATGTCTGATTTGATGAACAAAGATACAATATATTTTCATTTTGTCAAACAGATCACTAAACAATAATACAATTTGATAGTATTTTAGTTAATATTGAATCACTTATAACAAAGTTTGAAGTTTTATATGCGCATTTGACCAACAAGGTCTGCAACTGATGTAATTCGATGTCTGTCAAGATATTCTTCTATACCTTCTATTATTTTTACTGATGCTGTTGGATCTATAAAATTGTATGTACCTACCTGAATTGCTGTTGATCCTGCTAATATAAACTCAATTGCATCCTGCCAGTTGCTAATACCACCCATTCCAATAATAGGGATCTTTACAGCATTATATACTTCCCAAACCATTCTCACTGCTATTGGTCTAATGCATGGTCCTGATAAACCTCCGGTTATTGTTGACAGTTTTGGCTTTTTGCTCTCAATATCAATAGCCATTCCAAGAAAAGTATTCACAAGCGAAACAGAATCAGCTCCTGCACCTTCAACAGCCAGGGCAATTTCACTTATACTGGTTACATTAGGAGATAACTTAACAATCAAGGTTTTGGGAAATACGTCTCGAACTGCACGGGTAACCTTTGCAGCTGACTCACATGAGACCCCAAAAGACATTCCTCCCTCTTTTACATTTGGGCATGAAATGTTTAACTCAATTGCAGGCATTTTATCCAGATCTGCAAGTTTTTCCGCAGTGGTTACATAATCTTCAATTGTAGAACCTGAAACATTTACGATGATATTAGTGTCATAATCTTTAATTTCAGGATAAAGATGGTTTATGAAGTAGTCGACACCCTTGTTTTGAAGGCCAACCGCATTTAGCATTCCTGAAGGCGTTTCAGCCATTCTGGGATAATCATTACCCTGTCGTGGTTCAAGTGTTGTGCCTTTAACAAAAATCCCTCCCAGAGCTCCTAAATCAATAAAATCTTTGTACTCTGTTCCATATCCAAATGTACCCGATGCTGTTGTCACCGGATTTTTGAATTTCAGATCACCTATTTGTACTTCTAATCCAGCCATGTTAATTCTTTTATATTGAAAACGGGACCTTCTGTGCATGTGCAAATGTTGCCTCTAACTGTTTTTTCTATACAGCAGAGACAGGCTCCAAAGCCACAGGCCATGAGGTTTTCTAATGAAGCTTCGCACTCAATTCCTTTGCTGACGGCATATTTTGCTACGGCTACCATCATTGGTTTGGGTCCGCATGTATATATAAAATCAAATTTATTGTTTTGTAATATAGTGTGATCGGTAACAAACCCTATTTCACCAAATGAACCATCTTCGGTTGTACAGTAAACATTCCCATATTTCTCAAAATCAGTTATCTGCAAAATATCCGATGCAGTTCGTCCACCCAAAAGGAAATTGACATTGTAACCCTTTTCTGAAAGTTTTTTACCAAGAAAAAGCATTGGAGCAGTACCAACTCCTCCTCCTATAAGCAGTGTAGTGCATTTTTCTTCCGGAATTGTGAATGAATTACCCAAAGGAAATATAAGGTTCATTATATCACCAGTAGATGACTTGCAAATTTTTTCCGTACCTTCTCCAACTCGTTTAACCAATAACCACAACTCGTTATTAGCTAAATCGACATTGTTTATTGAAACTGGTCTTCTCAGGAATACATTTGGTGAGTTTTTGACAAGGATCTGCACAAACTGACCCGGAAACATCTCCGGCATTGGCTCATTGTTAGCCGGAACAACTTTTATCAGATGATTTTGGTCGTTTAGTGGTTCATTGGAGCAGACAATAAAATCGAGTACCTTCATCGTAAATTATATATTATTCATCACAAAAGTACATCTTAATTTTTAATTCAGCAATGTTGAGAATGTTTAGTAAATAGTATTAGTTAGTTACAAATCATGTCCGAACCGAGTACTAATCTAACCGTAAATAGTTATAAAGAAAGTACATACAAAGTATGATCTTAGTAACTGAAAAGTTCCTACCAACTCCTGAACATCCTCATGATTGTATAAGTTATTTAAGGAGCTGGTAAGAACCAGGTAAGAAGCAGGTAAGATTTAATCACCTGAATGATATGGAATATTTGTAAGTTTATCTATTTCTTTTCAGGGATGATCCATAGATAAACATTTCTGCCATCAATGGTTATGCTCTTATCCGGCTCCCAGTCACCCATATTGAAAGCGTGAGAAACAACACGGCTTCCGGGTTTCATTTCTGCCAGAATCTTGGGCTTCAGTTTGAGATTTACGTCAGGGAGCAGATAGAGAGTTAAAACATCTGCTTTGCTAAAATCGAAGTTAAACAGATCTCCTTCGTGGAATGTTACCTTATCTGTTACTTTTGCTTCAACTGCATTGGCATTTGCTTCTTCAATCCTTTCGGGATTTAGATCAACACCTATACCGGTTGCACCAAATTTTTTAGCGGCAGTTATAACTATGCGGCCATCTCCACAACCTAAATCATAAACAACTTCTCCCTTTTTTACATCAGCAAGCTCCAGCATGCCGTCTACTACTTCCTGGGGTGTTGGTACATAGGGAACATCCAATACGAGCTGTTGTGCATTTAACTGCATACCACCCAATACTAAAAAAGAAATAAACAGGTAATTGATTAGCTTCATACTTTTTTATTTTAGAGTTATAAGGGGTTATATACTTTATATTTTACTTGATAGTAGTTAAGCTGATTTTATTGATATATTTGATAAACAGATGTTTGATCTAATATGTTCTGTATGATGTTAGTTTTTTTGTTTTCTTATTCTGAAGAATAGAGAGAAAATCCAGCCGGAAAGCAGAATTGCAACACCAATTAATGAACCTATGCCTGTGTAGGTCAGACTTGAATATAGCATGTAGGCACAAAAAATGATGAAAATGGCTGGTGTAATTGGATATAGTGGAACCTTAAAGGGTCTTGTTGTGTGTGGATATTTCTTTCTTAGGATGAAAAGACTCATTCCGGTAAATAAAAAGAAAAACCAGAAAACGGGTGCGGTGAAGTCTACCATCGATTCAAAACCTCTTCGTGTGAATGCGCCTAATATTACCAGGGCAATTGATATTATTCCCTGTAGTATTAGAGAGTTTATGGGAGCAGACTTCTGACCGTTCCATTTCCCAAGGAATGAGAGTGTTTTGAAATCTTTGCCGAGTGCATAGTTAGCTCGTGCTCCTGTAAATATTGTTGTGTTTATAGAAGAGAGGGCTGAAAATATTACAAGCGTGCCAATTAGAATAACCCCTTTTTCGCCAATTGTTGCTCTCATCATATCAACACCTACTGCATCTGAAGAGGAGATGCCATCTAAGCCCAAAATTCGTAGAAATGCCATATTAATGAGCAGATATATAGATGTTATTATGACTATGCTGACGATCAGAACAAGCGCCATATTCTTGCTTCCGGTTTTTAACTCGGAAGATATGTAAGCAGCTTCATTCCATCCTCCAAATGTAAGTAAAACGAATATCAATGCTAAACTGACTGAGGCTGTTGGGGATATAGCTGATTGAGTTTGCAGTTCGTTTAAAGCAATTGTTTCTGCTGGTGTTCCAAACAGACCTGCGGAGACAATAATCAGTATGCCAATAACCTGTAACGATAAAAGAAATTTTTGTACTCCTGTTCCAAATTGAATTCCAAGAATATTGAATAGTGTAAGGATAAAAATAATGATAATGGAGTAATAGGTAGAGGAGTAAATGCCAAGGGAAAACAGTTGTGTAAGATAATCACCTGCTATATAGGCTAGAATTGCGATGGAACCGGTTTGTGTTATTGTTGCTCTGGACCATGCAAACAGGAATGAGAAATCTTTACCATATGCAAGCTTCAGAAAATGATAATCTCCTCCGGCATTTGGAAATGTACTGCTTAATTCGGAATAACATAATGCTCCAATCAGGGAGATTAATCCTCCTAAAACCCAAACCATTAAAAACCAAAAATCATCTGGGGAATTTGATGCTACTACAGAGGGGGTTCTGAAAATGCCTGCTCCTACAACAATTCCAATAATAAGGACAATAGCATCTATTAATCTTAAAGTAGGCTTTGGGGCTGAATTGGTATCAAACATAATGATTTTAGTTTTAATTGGTACTCAAGTAAAGACCCTAAAATCAAAGATATTAAATATAAAGCCAACTATTTCTCTTATTTCTTATTGTTTAACGTTTTTATACTATTCTTTTAAAAATGATAAAGAAAGAAAATATATTTAGTATGGATTAAATCTCTCGAAAGTGTTATCGTTATAATAAATAATTATCTGAGTAATTTTTTTTTCAGGCTTTGAAACAGATGCAACCTGTTTATTTTCTGTATGTTGAGTGCTGACTTCCTGGTTGTTTAAGCTCGTATCCTCGTGATTTTCTGCGCTTCTCTTACTTTCACCCGGAAATATTTCACGCTGATTGAATAAATCGGGCTCTTTACGAATTGATTCAGGATCTATTCCATTTTTATACATGTTGCCTGTACCATTAATTAGCCATTCAGGATTAATGTAATCTAAATCTCCCAGAATTTTAGTTACTACGTCGAGACTAGGGTTGTTTCTGCCATTTAATATATGAGAGATAACAGCTCTGTTAATACCTAACATGTCGGCAAATTTAGCCGGAGTAAGGTTCTCTTTTTCCATTATAAGTCTAATTCGATCTTTCATGTTGAATACTCAATTAAATTAACCCGATACATTAGCCTACTATTTACAACAAATGTTGAGTCACAAATGTAAAAAACTTTATTTACAAATGAAAACCATTGATGTATATATTTGTAAATTACATTTGGTGACCTTTGTGGATACATTTGTAATAATAGTGCTGAATCAAGTCAAATTACTATATAAAATAGATTAAACTAAAAGTTGCTATTTAAATTATATTGAACTGATATATAGATATTTAATCATATAAAATGTGGTTATTTTAACTTAATAAACAGAGGTATGATCTGTTTAGGTTACAAATATGATCCTTTAATCTACATTACATCTATATATCACTGATATTTAGTATTATTTGCATCATAAAACAATCCTGCAACAGTATGTTAAAACGATAAATATATAATTGTATTGACTCTACACAAACATAAATTCCACTAGCTAAAACATTTGTAACTTATGTCAAGTATACATATGTTACTATACTTTTTAAGCAAATGTAAATTATAAATGTAAATTATTTAAACAATTTTATATGGATATAGAAATATTAAACGCGGGATTATTTACATATCAATTAAAATACAATCGTTGAATTAATATTGTTTACTTGACCTTCCAGACCGTTAACTTCATTTCCTGGCCATAGATCAAAAAAAATAATTTCCTGGCTTAAATAATGAACAGATTTAAGTTTATACTGTTTAATCATAGTCAAGCAACTAAAACTAAAACATTTAATATATTATTCATATGAAACTTTCTATAAGACCTTGGCTTGTGCTGTTACTTACTTTCGTAGCTCTACAATGCGTAGGGCAAAACAAGCAGAATCAGAATAATAGTAAAAACAGTAATATGCAAACAACACAAACATTTCATGATTTCACTGTAAAGGATATTGATGGTAAAGAATTCGACCTTGCCTCTTTGAAAGGAAAGAAGGTATTAGTAGTGAATGTAGCTTCAAAATGTGGACTCACTCCTCAGTATGAAGATTTGCAGGCACTATATGATAAGTATAAAGATAGAAACTTTACTGTAATAGGTTTTCCTGCGAATAATTTTGCCGGACAAGAGCCTGGCACGAATGCTCAGATTAAGGAGTTTTGCACTTTAAATTATGGAGTAACTTTTCCAATGATGGATAAAATAAGCGTTAAAGGTAAAGACCAGGCTCCGGTGTATAATTGGCTTACACATAAATCTGAAAATGGTAAGATTGATCAGGAAGTAACCTGGAACTTTCAGAAGTTTATGATTGATGAAGAGGGTAATCTTGTTGATGTTGTGCAACCTAAAGAAAGCCCAATGAGTGAGAAAATCATTAAGTGGATTACCGGAGGATAATCAATGCATTATCTTATAAATAAGTACTTTCAGCAGCTCACCATGAGTTGCTGAAATGTTATCTATACCCTTAGAAGCAGCATCAACAGTTCTTAGCTCAGAGATGATATTCATTACCTTTGTCGCATTATAATTTCTAATCCCATCCATATAATCACGTGCGAAAAATGAGGATCTTATGTTTAATGCTGCCATAACAGAGACTTCATCTTTCTTTGGTAACCAAAAGCATTCAAGTAAATTACTGAAATAATTGAATAGCACTGCAACAGTGGCCATAATTGGGTTTTCCTTTGGATTTTTACTGAAATAGTCAACTATCCTGCTTGCCGATGCTATATCTTTCTTGGCGACCGCCTTCACCAGCTCGAAATTATTGTAATCCTTGCTTATGCCTACATTCCTCTCGATCATTTCGGCAGTAATTCGTCTGTGTGTAGACTCCGGAGGCAGTGATACCTCAAGTTTTTGGAGCTGCGGTATGAGCTTACTAATATCATTTCCTACAAAGTCAGAAAGCATTTGAGCCGACTTACCATCTATGCCTATATCTCTTGTTTTAAGATAAGTGGTAATAAAGCCCGGTATTTGGTTGTCATATAATTTTTTAGACTCAAACACTACTCCTACCTTGTCTATTTTTTTTATTATTGCCTTACGCTTATCTACGGTTCCATGCTTATAACTGATAACCAAAATTGTTGTTGGCATTGGATTATTAGCGTAGACTTCGAGCAACTCAAACTTATCCAGATTTTGTGCCTCTTTAATGATAATAAGCTGATATTCAGCCATCATCGGGAAGCGTCGGGCTGAAGCAATTATCTCGTTAACATCAGAATCCACACCATAAAATATCTGCATATTGAAGTCCTTTTCAGACTCAGTAAGCACGGTATCAGACAGCAGATCAGTCAGTTCATCAATAAAATATGACTCATCACCCATAAAAAGATATATGGGTTTAAAACGCCGGTTAACTATATCATTTTTAATTGCTTCGTAACTATTCTTTGATGATGGAGCTGCCATTTATATATTTAGTATAATTATGTATGGATTAATAATATGAAAAAATGATCTTTATAAGGGCTGATTAATCACCAATCAAACCTTAGATGTTTAATAGTGGAACTGTTATGAATTATAGATGAAAGAGACTTTATACCAATCTTAACATGCTCTTCCACAAACTTTTCTGTAACTAGTTTATCACTCTCCTCTGTTTTAACACCACTGGAAATCAGGGGTTGATCTGATACAAGAAGCAGAGCTCCGGTTGAAATATGATTTGCAAAACCACATGTAAATAGAGTAGCTGTCTCCATATCCACAGCTAAAACCCTGATTTGTCTCAGATAGCTTTTAAACTCATCATCATATTCCCATACACGCCTGTTGGTTGTATAAACTGTACCAGTCCAGTAATCTCTGCCAAAGTCTCTAATATTTGAAGATACCGCACGCATAAGGCTAAATGCCGGAAGAGATGGAACCTCGGGAGGGAAATAGTCATTTGATGTACCCTCACCTCTGATTCCAGCAATTGGTAATATATAATCACCAAGTTCACTGCTTGCTTTAAGTCCGCCACATTTGCCCAGAAACAGTACTGCAGTAGGTGCAACTGCACTTAACAAATCCATTATCGTGGCAGCATTAGCACTACCCATACCAAAATTGATAATAGTTATACCTTCTGCCGAAGCATTTGGCATATTAGCATTAGCACCTACTATTGGAACATTAAAATGTTCAGCAAATATTTCCACATATTTTTGAAAATTGGTAAGCAGGATATATTTTGTAAAATCTTTCAATGGTCTACTCGTATATCTTGGTAGCCAATTCTCCACAATTTCCTGTTTTGTTCTCATAAAAAAAGTCTATTTTTGTCTTCCGCAAATCCCATTTGAAGCAAAGATACAATATGTACTCATTAAACTTACCAACATACGAAGCAAAAATAAGAAAAAACAGTAACGGATTAGAAATATTTGATCCATTGCGTCGTAAGTATATTGCTCTTACCCCTGAAGAATGGGTGCGTCAGCATTTTATCAACTATCTGATTAATTATAAAAATTATCCTGCTTCTTTAATGGCTAATGAAGCAGGGATAAAGCTCAATTCTCTAACACGCAGATGCGATACTGTAGTATATAATAATCAGTTAGAGCCTTTAATGATAATCGAGTACAAAGAGTCAAAAGTACAAATCACACAAAATGTATTTGATCAGGTAGTAAGATATAACACAGTTCTGAAAGTTCCTTATATTGTAGTATCCAATGGTATTTCACACTACTGCTGCAGAATGAATTATGAAGATCAATCATTCGAATACCTTACAGATATACCTGAATATCAAAGTCTGCGATAATTTCCTATGAATTGAATAAATATTTCAATCGTTGTTCAATTGAATATAAACCACTATTCAACCGTATTTCAATAACTTTCGTCAACTGATGGGAAATCTGAAGATTTAACATCTTCGATATAACTCTGTACAGCTTCAATTATAACGTCATACAAGTTAGCATAACGTCTAAGAAATTTAGGTGAGAATCCTTTATTCAGACCAAGCATATCATGCATAACTAAAACCTGACCATCAACGAAAGGACCTGCACCTATACCTATGGTTGGTATATTTAATTCTTCGGTTACTTTTTTTGCCAATTCTGTCGGTATTTTCTCTAAAACAACACTACAACATCCGGTCTCTTCGAGCAGTTTAGCATCGCTAATAAGTTTATCAGCCTCTGCACTATCTTTCGCTCTAAGAGCATATGAACCATATTTATTAATAGATTGAGGCATTAGTCCTAAATGTCCCATAATGGGAATACCAGTAGCCAAAATAGCTCTTACAGAATCGATTATCTCTACTCCACCCTCAAGTTTAAGGCAGTCAGCTCCTGTCTCACGCATTATCCTTACAGCATTTGTAACAGCTTCCTGCGTACTTGCATGATAACTGCCGAAAGGCATATCTACAACCACCATAGCTTTTTCTACTCCGTTTGTAACAGATTTTCCGTGATGTATCATCTGATCAACAGTCATTGGCAGAGTAGTTGCATTCCCCACCATTACGTTAGAAGCAGAATCACCCACTAATATTACATCCATCCCGGCTTTATCAATTATTGAAGCCATTGAGTAGTCATATGCAGTAAGCATGGAAATTTTTTCACCATTTTGCTTCATTTCAAGAAGTCGGTGAGTAGTTACTTTCTTTCTATTTTCATTCGAGAGGTACCCCTTTTGCTGAGACATTTCTTATAAAAATTTTTGACTTAATTAAATTTGATATGCAAAGTTAATCCTTTTTGTCGAAATAAGATAAAAAGAAAGCCGGGAACTAATCCCGGCTAACTTATGATATATTCAATTTATTACTTAAAACTTATACCCAAGAGTAATCAAACCTCTGAATGAATTGTTTTTCAATTCAAATGGATTTGCGTCGATCACAAGCTCAGTTCTGTTATCTGTATATAGATTTGGGAATGGATACAAGTCATCCGTTTGAGTCTTGTATACTAAAGCAAAATCAAGAAAGAAACTCTGGTTGAATCTATAACCGATTCCTCCTGTGAAATAGTTAGCATCACCCTCCATCCTGTATACAGTGTTAGAATTTGGAATAAAGGCATCCCCACTCTCTTTAAACTCTGTTTCGTATGGATTTTGAATCCAGGCATAACCTAATCTGCCGTAGAACTTAGGTGTAAAACGATACTCTGTACCAACTTTTACGGTAGATGCATTCTTGAAATCAGTTGATATATAACCGTTATCAACCTCATACCAGTCTTCATCATCCATTGAATTTGAAGGTATCATCAACTTCATCTTACTATAGTCAACCATCTCATAATCAACACTAAGTATGAATCTATTCCCTAAGACAGCTGCAGCACTTGCTACAATCTTTCCCGGAGTTCTAAGATCATAATCATTAGAAAATCGTCTTGAGTTGGTTGTACCCTTTTCGTAATTGGGGTCAGAAACATATGCACCCATATTATCCTCTAATTCAGCCTCATAAGTTTCTGTCATTGCATAATATGTAGGCGTATGATATGAGATTCCAAATCGTAATTGATTAACTGGTCTGTAAATAGCTCCAATCTTGGCACTAACACCTGCACCATCAGTTGTCAGCCAGTTAGTCAACCTATAAGAACCATCTGTATAATCTTCCCAGAAGTCAGATGTCAGACGATAAGTTATATCTTTAATAGAAAGCGAAAGTCCAAGATTCAATACATTATTTATTGTCGTTCCTACTGTAAAATCATAATTATCGATATATCCACTCTCACGTGTTTTAATCTCGTTTCCTATTGCACCTGGGGTATTTAACGGAGTATAATAGTAACCCTGTGCATCCTGATGATCATCAATTAACCATGAGTTATAACCCAACACAGTTAACCAAGGCTGTGATTCGAAAGGATCTGGCAAATCATCTCCCATATATAAATTTGTTGGATTTATGCCCGTACTCCTGTCAGCTATATAATCGAGCATAGAATTACCCGGTACTCCTACAGCATCAACATTTTTATTAAATGATTTAAGTTTATTATAAGAAAATCCGAAGTTAATATGAGGCATAATATCATTTCTCAATGGAAAGTAACCTACAAAACCAAGGTTATCCATATTGAAATTACTCTTTTTTGCATCATAATTACCTACAGAAGAGCCTTCAATTGATAAGTTAACTGTTCCGACAACTTCTGAACTTCTGTATACAGCTATTCCGGCTGGGTTAATATTAACGCCGGTAAGATCACCTCCTAATGCCCCAAAAGCTCCACCCATAGCCATAGATCTGGCAGTTCCATAAAGATCTTCTCTGGAAAATCTCAATGCATCAACTTCACCTTGTGCAGACAATGGTAGAGACAATATAAGCATAGAAGCCAATATGTACGTGATTTTTTTCATATTTATAATATTATATTGAAATTATCTTCTTCCACCACTTGAGCGACTACTGCTGCTACTGCTTGAGCTACCACTTGAACTTCTACTACTGCTACCACCAAATGATCCACTGCTTGAAGAACTTCTGCTTGGAGTGGAGATTGTAGAACTTCTATTTGTGCTTGAACTCCTTTGTGGAGTTGAGTAGGTGCTTCTATTCGGAGTAGTATTACTGCTCCTTTGGTAAGTAGAACTATTTCTTGTTGGAGAGGTTGTAGAACTTCTCTGATATGTTGTGCTGCTGCCCGAGCGAGTAGGCTGAGTTGCTCTGTTTACAGAACTTGATCTAGTAGATGTTGCAGTACGATCAACTACACGTCCTGTTCTTGAATCAATTGCTCTGCCTGAGCTGTCAATAATTCTAGTTCTTGTAGTGTTGGTAGAACTTCTGCCTGATACAGCTGAACGAGTGCTTGAAGCTGTACTTCCTCCAGATAGAGCTGAGCGTGTTGCGGTTCTGCTTG
>NZ_JAQVHI010000013.1:0-53712 GCF_028696275.1 Lascolabacillus sp. | reverse complement strand
ACAAGTATTCCACCAATCACTAATGAAATATAAACCAATCTATAACAACCTTTTGATTTTTTGTATATTTAATACCGAAAAAAATAACTACTTTTGCAACTCATTATAAGCTATTGCTTAAGAAATAAGTTCATTCATAAAATGATAAACAGAAATTTAATTCGTATAAGGACTGTTCAGTTAGTCTACTCATGGTATCAAAATACGAATAGAGATTTAAGAAAAGCTGAAAAAGAGCTGTTGTTCGGGTTACAAAAATCATACGATCTTTATTATTACATGCTGCAGCTGATGCTGGAAGTAACTAAGGTGTACGAACAGAGAGTGGAGGCTAAAAAGAATAAGTTCCTTCCTTCAGAAGAGGATCTGAATCCAAACATGAATCTTCTTGAGAACAAGTTCATAATACAGCTGAGCGACAACAAGCAGCTGCAGAAGTATAACCTCGACAGACCACAATCGTGGGAAGAGAATGAGTCATATGTTAAAAACCTGCTGGAGGTTATTCTGGAATCGGAAACATATAAGAACTATTCTCAGATTCAAGCGCCAACATACGATGAGGACAGGGAGTTCTGGAGAAAGGTATTTAAGCAGTTTATATGCGGAAGTGAGGAGCTATACGATCTCCTTGAGGATGAATGTATATACTGGAATGATGATATAGAGATTATTCAGTCGTTCGTGCTCAAAACAATAAAGAGATTTAATGAAAATAAGGGGGCTGACCAACCGCTTCTACCAATGTTTAAGGATGAGGAGGATAAGGAGTATGCACTGAAACTTCTGCATGAGACTATCCTTGGGGAGAAAAAATTCAGGGATCTTATTGAGGAGAATACAGATAAATGGGATTTCGAGAGGATTGCTGTGATGGATCTTATTATAATGCAGGTGGCTCTTGCCGAGATTTTTACTTTTGAATCGATCCCTACCAGTGTTTCGCTGAATGAGTATATTGATATCGCAAAATCATACAGTACTCCTAAGAGCGGTACTTTTATAAATGGAATTTTAGATGCGATAGTGCATAAAATTAAGAATGAAAATCTTATCTTTAAAAATTAATTATAAACTTATAAAAAATAATTTCTTATGAATATTTTATTACAAGCAACAGCACAAGGTCCTGCAGGTGGAATGGGTGGAACTTTAATCATGCTTATTGCAATTATTGCAGTATTCTATTTCTTCATGATCCGCCCACAGCAGAAAAAGCAGAAAGAGCTGCAGAAGAGCCGTGAAGCCATGACAACAGGCGATAAGGTTGTTACTGCAGGTGGTATTCATGGAAGAATTAAAGAGGTGGGCGACACATGGTTCCTTGTGGAGATTGCCGATGGTGTGAGGATTAAAATCGAGAAGACATCGGTTTTCCAAACTACAAAAGATATAGCTGCTCAATAATAAATTCATTCGTGCAATGGATTTAAAAGCTATCATAAAGGATGGGGTTCCCAGGTTAAAATCATACTTCTCTGCTTTGCCGTGGAAGAGTATGCTGGCTTTCCTGTTTTTCCTTTTGGTAGCTTTTATTTTCTGGTTGATGCTCTTCTTCCAGAAACAAAATATTGAAGGTACCTACCGTGTACCATTGAAATACACAAATATCCCCGAAGATGTGGTGTTTGATAATCCTTTGCCTGCTTATATTGATGTGAGCGTTTCTGATAATGGGGCGGAGATTTTCAGGCTTGATATTAGGAAAAAGGACTCGCTGGAGATCGATTTTGCTGCATTGACGGAAGATGGCACTACGCTTATTCAGGGTGAGCAGTTTCGTCAACTGCTGCGGGGTAAGTTTGCATCGGGTACGATTATCAGGGGGTATTACCCTATGACGCTATCTCTGGCTACCTCTAAGCTGGAGAGTAAGGAGCTGACCGTGGCTTTTGACGGGGAGCTGACCACGAGCAGGGCTAATCTGGTTGTCGACTCTGTAACGTTTATTCCTGAAACGGTTATGGCATACGGATCGAAGGAGTCGCTCGACAAGCTTAAGGTTGCTACTACTGAATATACTTTGTTTAAGAATCTTAACGCTACCTCTCAGCTGAAGATTAAGATTAATCCGGTGGAGGGGGTGAAATTCTCTCCTACTGAGGTGGATATTTATATCCCGGTGGTTGAGTATACTGAGCAAACATTCGAGGTTCCGATAAGGGCTACTCACCTACCCCGAAATCTTGATGTGAAGTTTTTCCCTTCTCGTGCTAAGGTTACATTCTCTGTTACTCTTGATGAGTATAAGAAGATTGTTGCTGAGGATTTCGAGATTGAGCTGGATTACAGGAAATTCAGGGATAATCAGGATGGACGTGTTGAAATTAGTCTGACCAAAGCGCCGGCAACAGCTATTGAGCCGAAGCTATCACCTACTCAGGTTGAGTTCCTATTTGAAAATGTTGACTGAAGATGATCAGAATTGGTGTGACCGGAGGCATAGGTAGCGGTAAGTCTGTTGTGTGTGATATTTTCCGCATTTACGACATACCGGTATTTGATGCTGACATCGAGGCGAAAAGGCTTAATGACACTTCTCAAACAATTAGAAGGCAGCTTATTCATCATTTCGGGCCTGATATCTACGAGAACGATAGATTGAACCGAAGGAGATTTGCCGAACTGATTTTCAGCAATGATCAGAATATTAAGATTGCTAACTCAATTATTCATCCTGTGGTGGCCGACTGCTTCCTGGAGTGGTGCAATAGCTATAGGGAGTGCCCTGTTGTTGTTATTGATGCTGCTCTTCTGATAGAGGCCGGCTTTAATCAGTTTGTTGATAAAGTGATTACGGTTTATACTCCCGAGGAAACAAGGATTGAGAGGGTTATGAAACGTGACGGGGTAAGCAGGGAGCAGGTGGAGGCGCGTATGTTTAACCAGATGCCCGAAGAGGAGAAGGTGAAGCATTCTGATTATGTTATCTACAATGATAGCAGCCACTCACTGATAGAGCAGGTTTCGAAGATTCTTGATGAGTTATCTTTCACTCACTCAGCTTAAACTGCAGCTAAATTATTGCAATTAAGATTTTTAGATTTAACTTTGCAGCTTAATTAGACTATTAATTTTGTAAACAATAGAAAAAAAATGATTGAGAAATTTGGTATTAATGCCGGGAAAGTATGGACTGTGCTTGATAAGAAAGGAAAGCTGGAGATAAAGGCTCTTAAGAAAGAGACAAAATTAACTGATAAAGATCTTTACGCTGCATTAGGATGGCTGGGACGTGAAGAGAAGATTGCTATTGAGACTGAAGGAAAGGATATCTTCATCTCACTGAATTAAGATTTTAGACTTACCTATATGATTATTGAAAGAGCGGTTGTTTAACTGCTCTTTTTTAATATTATTTTGTAAGTTTGTGCTCTTACATGTAAATCCTTTATTGAATGACTGAAAAACAATTGCATAAAGAGCTTGCTGATATATTCACTGCAGATCAGCTGTTTACAGATGAGCTCTCTCGCCTTACAAAGGGTACGGACGCCGGTCTGTATCGTCTCATACCAAAAGCGGTTGTTAAGGTAAATTCTGAGGAGGAGGTTATTCGCCTGCTCAGGTTTTGCAACGACAAGAAGATTCCTGTGACTTTTAAAGCGGGGGGAACTAGTTTGAGCGGGCAGACTATTTCTGACTCCATACTTATGGAGGCGGGCAAGGGTTTTGATTTTTCGGTTATTACTGATAATGGGGAGACAGCCACTTTTGGGTGTGGTTTGACAGGTGGTGCGGCTAACCTTATTCTAAGGAGATATAGAAGGAAACTGGGACCAAAACCGGCATCTGTTAAGTCGGCCAAGATTGGTGGTATCATCTCTAATAACGCAAGTGGCTCCAGCTACGGTATTCTGCACAACAGCTACAACACCATCAAATCGATGCGCATTATTTTTGCAAATGGCTCTGTTCTGGATACGGGCAATAGCGAGAGCCGCAAAGCTTTTATCGCTGAGAATCCTCAACTGATTGGTGATATAGTTCAGCTGCACAGGGATGCTACTGAGAACAAGGCGATTGAAAGCAGAATTGCATCGAAATTTAAGCTTAAGAATACCTGCGGATATGGAGTAAACTCTTTGATCGATTTTGATGATCCAATCGATATAATTCAGCATCTGATGATTGGTTCGGAAGGAACGCTTGGCTTTATCTCACAGGCAACCTTCAGAACTGTTCATGATGCTCCTCTGAAGGCTACTGCAATGGTTTACTTCAGGAACCTGCGTGATGTGAGTGAGGCTATTATCCCGCTCAGGGGCTGCCAGGTGAGTGCTGCTGAGCTGATGGACAGAAATGCACTTAGGGCTGTTGAAGATCAGCAGGGTATGCCGGAAGAACTGAAGACACTGCCTGAGGGTGCGGCAGCTCTGCTTATTGATACTTCGGCAGATGATGAGGCTACTCTTCTGAATCAGATGCGTGAAATTGAGGAGAGGCTTGCTCATATAGAGACATTGACTCCAATAAAATTTACTACTGATAAGTTTTTATACAACCTCTACTGGAATGTGCGTAATGGTCTGTTCACCTCGGCGGCGGCTACCCGCCCTGCTCACACTGCAAGTATTATAGAGGATGTGGCTTTTAGCGGAGAGAGATTGGGTGATGCGCTTACTGATCTGCGTGAGCTTCTTGTGAACAGCGGTTACAGCGATGCAGTGATGTGGGGACATCTACTCGACGGGAACGTCCATTTCACAGTTTTCCCTGATATAAACAGTGTGGAGGAGGTGAAAAGATATTCCACTTTTATGCATGAGCTCTCTGAACTGGTTGTTGTGAAACATGATGGCAGCCTTAAGGCGGAGCATGGTACCGGCAGGAATATGGCCCCGTTTGTGGAGAAAGAATGGGGAAGCGATATATACGATTTGATGAAGCGTATAAAGAGGGCATTTGATCCTGATAATGTTCTTAATCCGGGGGTTATTATAAATGATGACAGCGAGGTATTTATAAAAAATCTCAAACGGATACCTGATGCAAATCCTATTATAGATAAATGTATTGAGTGCGGATTCTGCGAGGTTGTTTGTCCTTCCAAAGATCTTACTCTGACACCAAGACAGCGTATTGTTGCATACAGGTTTATTGCTGACAGCAGCTCTGCAGAGAAAAATAGGCAGAAGAGTATTCTGAAGCAGGTGAGGGAGATATCATATCCGCTGGATCAGACTTGTGCTACGGATGGACTATGTGGGATAGCTTGTCCTGTTGACATTGATACGGGTAAGCTCGTGAAGGAGCTGAGATGGCAGCAGAATGGCAAACTGGCAAATATGGTGGCTGACACTATTGCCTCAAATATGGCGCCGCTTACATCTTTTATCAGGGGATTTATTACTCTGCCCCACTCTATATCTAAGGTGGTTGGATATAAGTCCATGGAGAACTTTGCAAGAGGTATTTACAAGCTTGGGGATGGTGTTTTCCCACTATGGACAAAATATACACCATCAGGGAGCAAAAAGATAAAACAGAATATATACTCAAATGAGAACCCCGATTCGCCTGAGGTGGTATATTTCCCATCATGCATAACAAGATCAATGGGTGGCCCTTCGTTCGGTTACGAAGAGAAAGAGGATCTGCCTGCAAAGATGCTCTCTGTTTTGAGAAAAGCGGGGTATAAAGTTATTATCCCTGAAGAGAAAAACAGACTTTGCTGCGGTATGGCCTTCAGTAGTAAAGGTTTCAGAAAACAGGCCGCCAGGAAGGAGAATGAGCTGAATGAGGCGCTTTTAAAAGCAAGCAGGAACGGTGAACTGCCGATAGTGTGTGATATGAGTCCATGCCTCCTGCATATGCGTGAGACTTTGGACGGGAGACTAAAACTGTATGATCAGGTTGAGTTTATTCATGATTTTTTGATTGGGCGGCTCCAGTTCACAAAAGCACCTGTGAGGATTGCTGTTCACTCTACATGCAGTGCTACAAAGATGCAGCTGGAGGAGAAACTGTTTAAGGTTGCATCGCTCTGTGCAGATGAGGTGATTGTGCCGGATAGTGTGACATGTTGCGGATGGGCGGGTGACCGTGGATTCTTCTATCCGGAACTGAATAATGCTGCTCTCTCACCGTTAAAACATGAGATAATGAATGCGAGTGAGGGTTATTCCAACAGCAGGACCTGTGAGATTGGACTATCTATTAACAGCGGAGTAGCGTATAAGTCGCTCGTTTACCTTGTTGACAAATGCACAACAATGCACAACATAGTTGACGAATTCAGATCATAGAGAGGAATCACCTCATCCTGTCGAACCCTTTGCCATAGACACCATTTACATTGGCCTGTGAGATAAATGCTTCTGAATCGATGCTCTTGACCATACGGAAGATGGAGTTTGACTCACTTCGCTTTGCCATTACCAGCAGCACCTTCTGTGGCTGCTGGGTGTACCATCCGGTTCCATCAAGCACTGTGCATCCTCTGTGCATATGATGATTAATCTCATCGGCAATCTCTTCATACTTCTGAGAGATTATGAAAAATTGAACCGACTGCCTGATACCGTTTAATATCCAGTCGACCGAGGTAGACACCACCGCTATTATGATGAGACCATAAACGATGGTTTCAACGCTTCTGAAAAGTACAAATGAGGAGGAAACAATAACAAGATCAATAAGCAGCATCATGCGACCCGGGGTGACATTCCTGAACTTGTTGATGATCATTATGACAATATCCGTACCACCTGTACTTCCATTGACAGACATAACCAGTCCCACACCCGCACCGGCAACAATTGCACCGATCAGTCCGGCCATCAGAGGCTCATCCATCATTATCGTCGGTAGATCAAGACTCTCGAACATACCAATAAAAATTGACAGAGAGGCAACCCCTACGATAGTCTTTATGAGAAACTCAACACCAAGTATCTTATATGCAATCATTAACAGGATACCATTCATAACCAGTACCTGAACAGATACCGGAAGTCCGAATGCATAATTAACAAGCACAGCTATACCTGTAAGTCCTCCCAATACAAACTTGTGAGGCATAATAAACTGGGTTACCCCAAGTGCATACATAAATGTGCCAAGTAATATCGAAAGGTAATCTTTCCAATAGAACCTTTTAATACCAAGTGCTTTTGATCTCTCCATTTTTTTTATTAAAGAACTACATTGACGATTTTTTTAGGGACAATAATAACTTTCTTTGGCGTTTTTCCATCTATCCACTTTTGTGAATTCTGATGAGAAAGAACTGCTGCCTCGATCTCCTTGTTGGTTGCTTCGGCAGGGAACTCCAGCACAAAGCGCGATTTACCGTTAAATGATATTGCATAGGAGAAAACATCCTCTTTCAGGTACTCCTCGTTCCATTCGGGCCACTGGGCATCACAAACTGAACTCTCGTTGCCAAGGGCGTGCCACAGCTCTTCTGAGATATGTGGAGCAAAAGGTGCAAGGCAGATAACGAGCTGACTCAGAATTGCCCTCTTGTTGCACTTCAGTGATGTCAGGTCGTTTGCACATATCATGAATGCTGATACCGAAGTGTTGTATGAGAAATGCTCGATATCGTAGGACACTTTCTTTATGAGCTTATGAAGTGCTTTAAGCTCATCTTTTGTTGGCTCATCATCAGATACATTAAGCTCATCCTCTTTATAGAAAAGATTCCACACCTTGCGCAGGAATCGGTGAACACCATCAATACCGTTGGTGTCCCACGGTTTCGACTGCTCAAGGGGCCCTAAAAACATCTCATACAGGCGTAGGGTATCGGCTCCATACTTTTCAACGATATCGTCGGGGTTGACTACGTTGTACATCGACTTGGACATTTTCTCTATTGCCCAGCCACAAATATATTTACCCTTTTCAAGTATAAATTCGGCTGTCTTATATTCGGGACTCCATTCGCGGAATGCATCGATATCAAGAACATCGTTATGTACGATATTTACATCCACATGAATAGGGGTGACATCATACTCATCTTTGAGATTATGTGAAACAAAGGTGTTTGTACCTTTTATGCGATAAACAAAATTACTTCTTCCCTGAATCATACCCTGGTTAACCAGCTTCTTGAACGGCTCTTCCTCGCAGGAGACGCCAAGGTCGAAAAGGAACTTGTTCCAGAAGCGACTGTAAACGAGGTGTCCTGTTGCATGCTCTGTTCCACCGATATAGAGATCAACATCTCTCCAGTAGCTATTTGCTTTCTCTGATACCAGTGCTTCGTTGTTATGAGGATCCATATAGCGGAGGTAGTAGGCAGATGAGCCTGCAAACCCCGGCATAGTATTAAGTTCAAGCGGATAACCCTCTTTGGTGGTCCACTCTTTTGCCCTTCCCAGAGGAGGTTCGCCCGTTTCAGTGGGGAGATATTTATCAACTTCCGGAAGTTCGAGAGGCAGCTCACTCTCATCAAGAGTGTATGGCATGCCATCTTTATAATATACTGGGAATGGTTCGCCCCAGTAACGCTGCCTTGAGAATATAGCGTCGCGGAGGCGATAATTTATTTTGCGGTAACCCAATCCACGTTTCTCAACCTCATCAATGGCAGCAGGAATAGCCTGTGCAACGGTAAGTCCATTCAGGAAACCGGAGTTCATCATAATACCCTCTTTGGCATCGAAACTCTCCTCAGAGATATCGCAACCCTCGATAAGTGGGATGATTGGCAGATTGAAATGCTTTGCGAAGGCGTAGTCGCGACTATCATGCGCCGGTACTGCCATTATTGCTCCTGTTCCATATCCGGCAAGTACATAGTCAGAGATCCAGATCGGAATCTTCTGACCTGTGAACGGATGGATTGCATAGGTACCGGAGAAGACGCCTGAGACCGACCTGTCAGCTATACGTTCGCGTTCGGTCTTCTTTTTGGTGTTCTCTACATACTGCTTAACAGCAGATTTCTGCTCTTCAGTAGTAAGCTGATCAACAAGCTCACTTTCAGGTGCCAGCACCATAAAAGTTACACCAAATATTGTATCGGCTCTTGTGGTAAATATATCAAAGGTTACACCATTTGAAGAGGTGAAATGCATTACTGCACCTTCACTGCGACCAATCCAGTTGCGCTGAGTCTCTTTCAGTGAGTCGGTCCAATCAATCTTATCCAACCCTTCAAGCAATCTTTCCGCATATGCAGAGACACGAAGGCACCACTGGCGCATTCTACGCTGTTCCACCGGGAAACCGCCACGGATTGAGAGACCTTCGCTGACCTCGTCGTTGGCAAGAACTGTTCCCAGGTCGGGCGACCAGTTTACCATTGTATCACCTAAGTAGGCAATCCTGTAGTTCATCAGGATCTCCTGCTGCTCTTTATCTGATTTGCTGTTCCACTCCTCAGCCGTAAACTCCATTGGTTCTGTACATGCAAGGTCGAGTCCGGCAGTTCCCTGCTTTGAGAACACTTCAATCAGTTCAGCAATAGGCCGTGCCTGCTTTGCCTGATTGCAGTAGTAAGAGTGGAACATCTTAATGAATGCCCATTGAGTCCATTTATAGTAATCAGGATCACATGTACGAACCTCACGTGACCAGTCGTAAGAAAACCCTATCTTATCGAGCTGTTCACGGTAGCGGTTGATATTATTTTCGGTAGTAACTGCAGGATGCTGACCAGTTTGTATGGCATACTGCTCTGCAGGCAGTCCATATGCATCATAACCCATTGGGTGCAGCACATTGAAGCCCTGCAAACGCTTATATCTTGAATAAATATCTGATGCTATATATCCCAGTGGATGCCCAACATGGAGACCAGCTCCTGAGGGGTATGGGAACATATCTAATACATAAAACTTAGGTTTGGAACTATCTTCGGTTACTTTATAAGTTCCGTTTTCCACCCAATATTTTTGCCACCGCTTTTCTATTTCTCTGAAATTGTAATCCATGACCTTTACTTCTATTAAAAAAACGGTGCAAAGATAATGATTTATTTACTTTTAGTCGATGTACATTTGATCAATAATATCGGCATAACGTTCAAGAATTACTTTTCTGCGGAGTTTAAGGGTATTTGTAAGCTCCCCTGACTCGATACTGAATGGTTGTGGCAGCAGTGTGATCTTTTTAATCTTTTCATAATTGGTAAACTGTGACTGCAACAGCTCAATTCTACCGAAGACATAATCGTGAACAACATCATTCTTCACTAAATCATCGGTGGATTCATATGGTATGCCCTGACTGTCTGCATATGCTTTAAGTGCTAAATAGTTTGGAATGATCAGTGCACTTACAAACTTTCTTTCATCTCCTATTACAGCTACCTGATCGATATACTTATCTTCGCTTATACGGGTTTCTATCATCTGAGGAGCTATATATTTTCCGTTGGATGTTTTATACAGATCTTTGATTCTCTCGGTGAGAATAATTTCACCATCGTCAGTGAGCATGCCTGCATCTCCGGTTCTGAAAAAACCATCTTCTGTGAAGACCTCTTTTGTTGCTTCAGGCTTATTGTAGTAACCGCTCATAACAGTTCCTCCCCTTACAAGTATCTCGCTGTTTTCTCCGATTTTTACCTCGGTATCAGGCATAACCTTGCCCACTGTGCCTATTTTAAAGCCGGGAAAGGTGAAACAGCTTACTGTTGCAGTTGTTTCTGTGAGTCCGTATCCATAAACTATATGAACATCGATCGACTGGAGAAATTCATTTATATTATCTGACAGGGGTGCGCCGGCAACCGGGAAAAAATTACCCCTGTCGATACCCACTATCCTCTTGATAAGATAGTAGATAGTATGTTTATATAGAAAGAATTTTATGCTATTGCCCAGTGGAGCTTTACGACCATTGTTGCGATAGTCGAGATTATGCCGCCTTCCCGTTTTTACCGCATCGGTAAACAGCCACTTGATAACACCTGAAGATGAATCTATTGTCTCTTTAACACCATCGTAGACCTTCTCCCAGAAACGGGGGACATTGCTCATAATTGTTGGTCTAACCTGCTTTATTGTCTCCCTTATTTCGGCGGGGTTTCTGTTTATGGCTACAACAATTCCTCTGTGCAGGCAGTAGGTTGTCCACGCTTTTTCAAAAATATGAGTGAGCGGCAGGAAGCACATCGAGAGATCTTTTTCAGAAAGATTAGTTAATCTCATGTCATGAATCCTCATTGCCTTAAGATAATTTGCATGCGTAAGCATAACACCCTTAGGCTCGCCTGTTGTTCCTGATGTGTAAATTATAGTTGCAAGATCACTATCCTTAAGCTGCCTGATGCGGGCATTGACAAGTGCAACCGACTCAGAGTTGTCGCCCGTGGTTATGAAATCATCAAAATAGACCGAGGTTTTGTCTTCAGGCTGCAAAACAACATTTCTGTCGAAGATAATCAGTTTATGGAGGAACTGACTCTCCTGCTGAACTTTAAAAGCGTTGTTGTACTGAAATTGTTCTCCAACGAAAATCAGACTTATCTCTGCATCGTTCACTATATATTTCACCTGACTTGGGGAGGAGGTTGCATACATAGGAACCATAACTGCTTTGTTGGCAAAAGCTGCAAAATCTGTGATCAGATACTTCTCCATATTCTGTGAGTAGATGCCCACGTTGTTATATGGCTTTACTCCCATTTCGGCCATTGCCTGTGCCGTTTTTGTCACCTTCTCGGCAAACAGGTCCCATGACATATCCACCCATGCACCTGTTGCATCCTGATACTTTAAAGCAGTTCTGTTTTTATATTTCTGAGCCTGTTTGAAAACGAGCTCACCTAAATGGAAATATGTCATAGCAGTAAATCTTTTTATTTCAAAAATACATTTTATTATCGTGATTTAAATACAAACTCATCTTTTTATTATTAAAGTGATACTTTTTTGCTGAACTAATAAACAAATAGCTGTCCGTTTTTCGTAAACCAAATCTGCATAACATTCTTAAAACTCGAGGGTTAATTAACTACACTTAACGAGATTTTATTTTGAAAATTAAAACGACTAATTATCTTTGTACCATTATGAAAAGACTTGGTATCGTTTCACTCGTTCTAATTATATCGCTTTTACCGCCAGCGGTTAAAGCGCAGAAGTATTATGCCACAAATATAACTCCTGATAAGAGAGCTCCATTATCAACAATATATCTAATGCCTAACGTATATCCGGCAGTTGTAATGGAGGGAGACACCATTGCTTGTATGTGGCTTGGAGATTTTATAAAATATTCTCCCCTTACATTCCGCAGCACAAAAGATCAGATAGCTTATTTAAAGCTGGTTAGAGATGTAAAGAAAACATTACCTTATGCCAAGGAAATTGCAAGAATAATTACGGAGACATACGAGTATATGGAGACGCTGCCTGATGATAAAGCCAGGCAGGAGCATCTTAATAAGATGGAGAAGTATCTGAAAGATGCGTACACTCCAAAAATGAAGAAGCTGACTAAATCCCAGGGGCAGCTGCTGATGAAACTGGTTGACAGAGAAACCAATTCATCTTCATATCACATTATTGATGCTTTCATGGGAAGCTTCAAGGCCTGGAGTTACAATCTTTTTGCAGGGATGTTTGGTAATAGTCTGAAAGTGCGCTATAATCCTTATGGTGAAGACAGAATAACCGAACGTGTATGTGTGCTCGTGGAACAAGGGGTAGTTTGATATTTTTTGTATCTTTGCACCTCATTATAGTTTCATGATATAATTTATGCGAATAAATTCACTTAAGGATTTCCAACCCACATTATTTCAAACATTTAAGAATTACAACAAAGAAAAATTCCTGGCAGACCTGATGTCAGGATTGATTGTTGGTGTTGTTGCTTTACCTCTTGCAATTGCATTTGGTATTGCTTCAGGTGTAACACCCGAGAAGGGTATATTCACCGCTATCATAGCAGGTTTTATCATCTCTTTTCTTGGAGGAAGCACTGTACAGATCGGTGGTCCAACCGGTGCTTTTATAGTAATAGTTTACGGGATTGTTGAACAGTATGGGGTCCAGGGACTTGCCATAGCAACCGTACTCGCCGGGGTAATGCTTGTTGTTATGGGTTTCCTGAAACTTGGATCCATTATTAAGTTTGTACCATATCCTATTGTTGTGGGATTCACAAGCGGTATAGCTCTCACAATCTTCTCTACACAGATTAAGGACTTTTTTGGACTTACTACACCAAAACTGCCTTCAGGTTTTATAGAAAAATGGGGTATCTATTTTCAGAATTTCAGCTCGGTTAACTGGTGGGTGACAATTATTGCAGTTGTCAGTGTTCTTATTATTATTCTTACTCCCAGGGTTTCAAGGAGGGTTCCGGGTTCTCTGATTGCAATCATATTGATGTCTGTAGTGGTTTATTTCTTAAGGAACTATGCAAACATTGAGGGAATTGAGACTATTGGCGACAGATTTAATATTCAAAGTGAACTGCCGCAGATTAAGGAGATAGCAATCAATCTGGAAAGTATCAGACTTCTTTTCCCATCAGCTTTTACAATTGCAATGCTTTGCGCTATTGAGTCGCTTTTATCTGCCACGGTTGCAGACGGGGTAACAGGAAAGAAACACAATTCAAATATGGAGCTTATTGCACAGGGTGCAGCGAATATAATTACTCCTTTCTTTGGTGGTATCCCTGCTACCGGGGCGATTGCAAGGACAATGACAAATATCAACAATGGGGGAAGGACTCCTGTTGCCGGTATTATTCATTCTATTGTTTTGCTTCTTATAGTGCTGTTTCTTGGCGATCTGACCAAACATATTCCTATGGCTTGCCTTGCCGGGATTTTGGTTGTGGTTGCATATAATATGAGTGAGTGGAGAACTTTTGTATCGTTGATGAAGCAGTCGCGTTCAACTCAAGCAATCCTCTTGACAACTTTCCTGCTTACTGTTATTATTGACCTTACAGTTGCTATTTCTGTAGGTTTATTGCTCGCTATTTTTGCATTCCTGAAACGAATGAACGAATATACCGAAATATCTCATTCAACAGGTGAGCTTAAAATTGAGTCTGACAGTGAGGTAAGACATGAGGGTACAGAGGAGGAAAAACTTTTACTGCCTGATAGTGTGGAGGTTTATGAAATTAGAGGACCTTTCTTCTTTGGTGTTGCAAACAAGTTTGATGAGAAGATGCGTAATATTGGAGAGCATCATAAGATACGTATTATCAGAATGCGTAAGGTTCCATTTATCGACTCAACAGGGTTAAATAACCTGGAGGCACTAATTAAGAATTCGATTAAGGAGAAGATTCATGTAATATTATCGGGTGTTAGGGAAAGTGTAAGGGAACAGATAAACAAAACTAATATTCCGGAGCTTATAGGTGAGGAATATATTTGCTCAGATATACAACTGGCAGTAGAGAAAGCTGTTGAACTGGATGCTGTTTTGAAAGAACAGAAGCCTAAAAAAGTGCATTAATGACAAATAATAGAAGACAGATGACCGATTGGCTCCCCACAACAAAGAAAGAGATGAATCTGAGGGGCTGGGAAGAGGCTGATGTTATTCTGTTTTCAGGTGATGCATATATCGATCACCCCTCTTTTGGTACTGCCGTTATTGGAAGGTTGCTGGAGAAGGAGGGACTTAAAGTTGCTGTTGTACCACAACCTAACTGGCGTGACGATCTAAGGGATTTCAGGAAATTTGGAAAACCGAACCTCTTTTTTGCTGTAACAGCAGGTGTAATGGATTCTATGATTAATCATTATACTGCAAACAAGAGATTACGATCTAACGATGCCTATACTCCCGATGGCAGGTCTGACATGCGGCCTGACAGAGCGGTGACTGTATATTCAAAGATATTGAAAGACCTCTATCCAGATGTGCCTATTGTACTTGGCGGCATTGAGGCGTCACTTAGACGGGTTACGCACTACGACTATTGGGATGATTCTCTACATAAAACCATACTTGCCGAAACCGGTGCAGATTTCCTGATTTATGGAATGGGCGAATTGCCACTTAAACAACTTATTAAAAACATTAGAGAGGGAAGAAAGATTAGTGAAATATATGATCTGCCCCAGTCGGCCTTCCTAATCAACAAGAAAAGTATACCGGAAAATCCTTTCAAAGAAGAGGTAGCACTTTTTTCACATGAAGAGTGTCTGAAGGACAAACTTAAGCAGGCAAAGAATTTCAGAGTAGTAGAGGAGCAGTCGAACCGCATATCTGCCGCAAGAATATTGCAAGCAGTAGATGATAAAGTTTTGATTGTTAACCCACCCTACCCTCCAATGAAAGAGGAGGAGATTGATACTTCATTTGATCTTCCCTATACGCGTCTTCCTCACCCTAAATATAAAGGGAAGCATATTCCTGCATATGAGATGATTAAATTTTCAGTAAATATGCACAGAGGATGTTTTGGTGGATGTGCCTTTTGTACTATTTCTGCTCATCAGGGTAAATTTATTGCCTCAAGGACAAAAGAATCTATTCTGAATGAGGTAAAACAGATTACTGAAATGCCCGACTTTAAAGGTTATATTACTGATCTTGGAGGACCTTCTGCTAACATGTATAAAATGCAGGGAAAGGATTTAAATATCTGCAGCAAGTGCAAAAAACCATCCTGTATATTCCCAAAAGTATGTTTTAATCTGAACATTGATCACTCTGCTCTATTAGATATTTACAAATCAGTTGATGCTTTACCGGGAGTAAAAAAATCTTTTATAGGTAGTGGCGTACGATATGATATGCTGCTGCATAAGTCGGATGACAATAAGGTGAATAGTGCCAACCGCAAGTATGCTGAGGAGTTAATAAGAAATCATGTGTCGGGGAGACTCAAGGTTGCTCCTGAACATACATCTGACTCTACCCTGAATGTGATGCGCAAACCATCTTTCTCTCTATTCTATAGCTTTAAGAGACTATTTGATGAATTAAACAATAAATATCAGCTTAAACAGCAGCTTATACCCTATTTTATCTCGTCGCATCCGGGATGTACTGAAGAGGATATGGCAGAACTGGCAGCGGTTACGAAGAATCTCGACTTTAAGCTGGAGCAGGTTCAGGACTTTACACCATCGCCAATGACACTGGCAACTGAAATCTATTATACCGGTTACCATCCTTATACACTACAACAGGTTTACACAGCAAAATCGAAAGACCAGAAATTGGCTCAACGCCAGTTTTTCTTCTGGTATGATCAGAAAAGCAGAGGCTCTATTATCAGAGAGCTTAAAAAGATAAACAGACCTGATATCATAGATAAGCTATACCCTAAAAAAAAGTAATAGTTGGGGAAATACCACTGTTAAACATCGTTAAAACTGTACTTTTTTTATAAATTCACGCAGCGTTTTTGAGTTTTATGCATCTTACTTGTAAAAGTGAGCAGTCATTAATGTGAAAATTGTGATCTGAGTGATATGCAAAAAAAACTCTTCATAATTGGTTTGGCAATAATTGGAATCCTGTTGATTAATACCGGATGTGACGATAATTCGAAGTCGCTTGGAAACTTTGGAATTGATATTGCTACGATTATAAATGAAGGGGATAATGCTTACTCACTGCAGCTTGATAATGGTAAAAGACTTTGGCCTGCAGCAAAAGCAGTAAATTTTTTACCCACCAATCACCAGAGGGTGCTTGTGAATTATACAATACTGTCGGACCAGAAAGATGGATATGACCACTATGTGAAGATAAATGACATTTGGAAAATACTTACTAAGCCGGTAATTGAGTTGAATGCCCATAATGAAGAAATTATTGGCGATGATCCAATTAAGACAAACTCAATATGGATTAGTGGCGATTATCTTAATGCATCATTTATGTTTAACTATGGTGGTAAACAGCCACATGCTATAAACTTAGTTGAAAACAAGCTAAGGCCTGATACTGACAAAGATGTGATTGAACTTGAATTCAGACACAACGCATATGAAAGTCAGTCGGATAAACTATACGAAGGTTTCGTCTGCTTCGATTTAAGACCTTTACGAGTAATGAACAGCGACTCTGTTATGATATCAGTTAAGGTAAAAGAGTGGACAGACAAAACATACAGCGATACAAGAGAAAAGATTTATGATGTGGTATACAGATATAATCAGCCTGCATTACAAGCCGGGACTGAGATTCCTATACCTGTAACAACATCAGATGAATACTATTAAATACTAAAAAACCACAATTTAATTAGTTCTATTTCTTATATGACTTTTTTGATTTTCCAAAAACCGGATGACCTCTGTGAAGAGTTCATCCGGTTATTTTTTTCTTATTGCCGAATGTGCTAATTTTACTCACTGATAGTAATATTTCAAAAGAATAAAGATAATCCGGTTTCATGACTAAATTACAATCTATACTATTTGCAGGTATAATAATATTTCTATGCTCGTGTGAGAATAAAACAGAGAGACAAACATTAACACTCAATTTCTCAGAACCCGCCAACAGATGGGAAGAGACGCTGCCACTCGGCAATGGAAGAATTGGGATGATGCCTGATGGTGGTATAGAAAAAGAGAAGATTGTTATAAATGACATAACTATGTGGTCGGGCAGTGAAGACCCCGAAGCGTTTAATCCGGATGCTATAGAATATCTTCCTGAAATTCAAAATCTACTTCTGGAAGGGAAGAATCTTGAAGCTCAGGAATTGATGTATCGCCATTTCAGATGCGGTGGACAGGGGTCTGCCTTCGGTAATGGAAAAGATGCACCTTATGGCTGTTTTCAGAAAGTTGGAGATCTGGATATCGAATATATTTATAACCACAACACCAACAGAGATGATTCAGTCAGGAATTATCTGAGAAGCCTGTCACTGAACAATGCAGTTGCATCTACACAGTTTGAATTGGGTGATGTGAATTATAAGCGTGAATATTTTGCCTCTCACGATGATGATCTTCTTGTTATAAAAATATCAGCAGACTTAAAGAGATCAGTTTCTTTTAAACTAAATTTGAACCGCTCTGAAAGATCAGATGTAACAATTGAAAAAAACAGGCTGATTATGAGAGGTCAGCTTAATGATGGCTATGATGGCGATAAAGGTCTGAAATATCTGACTATTGCTGAGATAGTTAATAAAGGAGGTGAAATTAGTTGGGACGAATCATCGCTGGTACTTACAAATGCAGATGAGGCATTAATTCTGGTATCCACATCTACAGATATGATGGATAAGGATTATGAATCTACTGTGGTGCAACTAATCACAGAGGCTAAAAGAGAATCATTTGATAAGCTTAAACAGGATCATGTGGACCTGTATCAGGAGAAATTTAACAGGGTTGAACTCTATCTGGGTGAACAGGACAATATAACCTCTACTAATCAGAGATTGATAAATTTCCAGGAGAATGACGACCCTGCATTCGCTGCGCTCTACTTCCAGTTTGGCAGGTATCTGATGATAAGTGGGACCAATGAGAAGAGTATGCCGCTTAATTTACAGGGTTTGTGGTCGAATCAACTACAAACACCGTGGAATGGCGATTATCACCTGAATATAAATCTGCAAATGAATTACTGGCCGGCAGAAGTGTGCAATCTATCTGAACTGCACAGACCATTGATCGACTTTACACGTGCTTTGGTTCCTTCGGGAGAGAAAACAGCAAAGACCTTCTATAATGCAGATGGATGGGTTGCGCATATGATGAGTAATCCGTGGTATTACACTGCGCCTGGTGAACATGCTTCATGGGGAGCAACGAATACCGGAGGTGCATGGCTATGTGAACATATTTGGGAGCACTACTCATTCAACAGAGATGAAGAGTACCTGAGATCTGTTTACCCTATTTTGGCAGGTGCAGCGGAATTCTTTCTAACAAGCATGATAAGGGAACCCAAAAATGGATGGCTGGTAACAGCTCCTTCCTCATCTCCTGAAAATGCATTCTATCTGCCTGATAGTGAAGAACCGGTTTTTGTTTGTATGGGTCCCACCATGGATGTACAAATCATTAAAGAGCTGTTTACTAACACTCTGAAAGCATCAGAAATACTTGAAATAGAAGATTTTGTAACAAAAAGGATCAGAGAAGTCATAGATCAATTGCCTCCTATGCAGATCAGTAGTAACGGCTATCTGCAGGAGTGGCTGGAAGATTACAGAGAGCAGGACCCTAAACATCGTCACGTTTCACATCTATATGGCTTATACCCATCCGATCAAATATCACCTGAAGTGACACCAGACCTGGCAGAGGCAGCCAGAAAAACTTTAAACCGCCGTGGTGATGAGGGCACAGGATGGTCGAGAGCATGGAAAATAAATTTCTGGGCAAGACTGCATGATGGTGACAGAGCTTACAAGCTTTTGAAGAGTTTATTGGAGCCTGCTTATGGTGATGGGGTAAATATGAGAAGTGGTGGCGGAACATATCCTAATCTTTTCTGTGCTCATCCTCCTTTTCAAATAGATGGTAATTTCGGAGGCACATCAGGAATAGCTGAGATGCTGATACAGAGTCATAACGGTTATATCAACCTGCTCCCTGCTCTTCCGGGGAAATGGAGTGATGGGAGCTTCAAAGGACTACGTGCCCGTGGCGGTGCTGAAATTGATGCCAAATGGGAAAATAGCAGATTAACAGAAGCAATAATTAAAGCTGAAGTGTCAAACAGTTTTAAGATAAAAACTCCCGATTATGTTACATCTGTAACTGCAAATGGTAAAAAAATCAGTATAGATAACAGTTATATAACCCTAAATATGAACTCAGGGGAAAAAATTGAGCTGAAATTCAAATGAAATTCAGCTCTTATATAATTTAAATTTTGTCGTAAGGTAAATTAGTCAACGCATCTGATATCCTGTTTACTGCCTCTTTCATAGGCTTCTCAACCATTCCTCTCATAAAGGGATTCAGATTGGTTTGCACAAGCATCGACAATTCGGTTTCTTTTTCAGCTATAGAGTTTAGATTAAGTTCCATAATGATATCAAATGGAAGTCGCAGCGACTTAAATCTCACCTGCCTGTTAGGCTGACGGTCAATCACTTCAAATGTAACTTTACCTATAGCATCTACTGTGAAAGATACAGTATCTTTATCAAAATTAAAGTCCTTGATCTTATCTTCAGGTATCATCCCTTTGACTAATTCCAGGTTTCGAAGATCCGACAATACCCTGAATATATCCGAATCGGAATGCTGAATTACTTTTAATTCACTGACAAATTCTGTCATTATTTAATATTTTTATGTGGTTTACCCCAGTTTTCGGGATCTTTACGCCAATCCTGCAATGTTTTAAGTTCTGATTCGTCGATATAATCAGTAGCCAGTGCCTCATCTAAAATTGCATCATAATTGCACAATGTAGTAAGTTCCACCCTTGCTTCATGCATTGCATCAACAGAGTGCTGAAAGCCGTAAGTGAAGATTGCTATCATACCTAATACATCTGAACCATTGCTTCTGATAGCTTCTACTGCTTTTAGACTACTTCCGCCTGTAGACACCAGATCTTCTATAACAATTACTTTCTGTTTTGGCTTAAGGTCTCCCTCAATTAAATTCTCCATTCCATGATCTTTGGGTGAGGAGCGGATATAAACAAAAGGCAGCCCCAAAACATCTGCTACCAGCGCACCGGGAGCAATTGCACCTGTAGCAACACCTGCTATGGCATCTGTTTGAGGATATTTCTCAAGTATTATCCTTGCAAATTCTACTTTTAAAAAATTACGAATTTGTGGATATGACATCAATTTGCGATTATCACAATAGATAGGTGATTTCCATCCTGATGCCCAAGTAAATGGGTTAGAAGGCTGTAGCTTAATAGCCTTCACTTTGAGTAGTTTCTCAGCCGTAATTTTTTGTACTCTTTTCATTTTTTTATTGACTTGATCATGAATTGTTAGCAAAAATAGTGCTTAAAAATGAATTTTTGGTCAATAACCGCTAATTGATTTATAAAACCTCCCCTATTGTTGCAATACTAATCTTCAGATTGGTGCATTTATGCAGAGCTATTCCGCAAGCCTCAATTGTTGATCCTGTAGTGATTACATCATCAACGAGCAGAATATGTTTTTGTTCAAATAGCTGCTTATCTTTCACATAGAATATATCCTTAACATTTTCCCATCGCTCTGTACGGGTACGTTTTGTTTGAGTAGGATTATGAACTACTCTCACCAGATTACCTGTTGAAACAGGCAGTGAAGTGGATTCTGATATTCCCTGAGCTATTACAGCTGCTTGATTATAGCCTCTGATTTTCTCCTTTTTTGGATGCAGCGGAACCGGTACAATAATATCAATAGGTTTTATAAAGTCGCTCCCTGACAGGTCATCTCCAAACATCCTGCCTAATAAAAATCCTATCTCTTTTTTATTATAATATTTAAGATTATGTATTAAAGGTGGCAGTATTCCCCCTTCTACATATACACAATAGCATGCAATTCTTTCAAATGGGATTCTGCCTGCCATCAATCTTTCAGCACTGTTATCAATAACTTTATAATTATCTGTTCGGGGTAACTTAAATAAACAGCTCAGACATACTCCTTTTTCATCTTCAAGCAACTCCCTGCCACAAACCACACACACCTCCGGAAGTAATAGATTCAGTAAATTTCTAAAAAGTCCGGATTTCCTCTTTTTAATTTTATCATCATATCTCTTTCTAAACTTCATCAATAGAGTCAATATCCATTTTTTGCAAGCATGATAATATATCACTCATCTCAAAGCCTCTGCCAAGAGCATATCTGATAAGCTTGTTTTTTCGCTCATTAATACTTGCCCCCTTTACTGTTTTCCACTTTTTTTCAAGCACATACTCAAGAGAGTTGGTCGTCTCTGCCTCAGGCATCTCTTCATATATTTTTTGGATAATTTCCGATGGAATTTTCTTTTGTCTCAATGCAAGTTCGATTTTAATTCTCCCCCACTTATTGAATTTAATTTTGTCTCCAATATAGCTTCTGGTATACCTCTCATCGTTTATAAAATTCTCTTTAATCAGACGGTTTACAACTCTCTCGATATCCTCAGCATTAAGATTCAGTCGGTACAACTTCTGAGAAATATCATAACTGCAATACTCTTTTTGTGAACATAAACGTGCCATGCGTGAGTACGCCTGTTTTTCAGATATAACCTTTCGTTTCTCATTCATGATTGTATGTCTGTTTGCTGCCACTAACTGTTCTTACACCCTTAATCATTCTGAAGTTGCCGGAGATATCTCTTCTAAGTTCAATTTGATCATACCCTTTACTCTTTAACAAATGGAGGATATCATCACCTTTATCTCTGTTTATCTCGAAATATAGTTTCCCATTATCATTGAGCAGATCCAGTGCAATTGTAGAAATCTTATCATAAAAAAGCAGAGGGTTATCATCTTCTACAAATAGTGCTACATGTGGCTCATAATTCAGGACATTATCATCCATACTTTTTTTCTCAGAATCCATTACATATGGAGGGTTACTTATAATTACATCATATTTACCACCTTCTGATATGATTTCATTATCTTCATTAATTGACAAAACATCCTGATTGCTGAAATTTACTGTAACATTATTTATTCTTGCATTCTCCCTGGCAATATCCAATGCTCCTTCTGAAATATCCCATGCATTGACCACAGCTTGTGGAAGTTTTTTTGCAAGTGTGACTGCAATACAACCGCTACCTGTTCCGATATCGAGTATGGAGACAGGCCCGGCAGCTTTTTCTGAGAGAATCCACTCAACCAGTTCCTCAGTTTCTGGTCTCGGTATCAATACATCAGGAGAGACCTTAAAATTAAGGCCATAAAATTCAGTCTTTCCTAAAACATATTGAATTGGCTCACTCTTTTTTAGTCTACCTATAATATCTTTTATTTTGCTTAGTTCTGATGAGGATAAATTATTAAATTTGTCAGAAATAATTCCTGTATTGTCAATTCCTGTGACTTCTTCCAGAATTATACGGATAAGTGCAAACAGCTCAGTATGAGTGTAAAGACTTCCTAATTCTTGTCGAATATAATGAGTGAGTTCTTGCATAGAATTAATAGTTGATAACAACAAAGGTATAAAAAAATGGAGCTAAATCCGATATATATGCAGAGATGCCTCTTCCTGGCACGCAAAAGTGAAGGTTTCACGAAACCCAATCCAATGGTTGGTGCTGTAATAGTGCATGATAATAAAATTATTGGTGAAGGGTATCACAGACAGTTCGGTGAAGCTCATGCGGAAGTTAATGCTATTAATTCGGTAAAAGACAAATCACTTTTATTGACCTCAACTCTGTATGTATCTCTTGAACCTTGTGCTCATTACGGAAAGACACCGCCATGTGCTGAGCTGATTGTCAAGAACAAAATACCACGTGTTGTGATTGCCGTTAGAGATCCAAATCCTAAGGTTTCCGGAAAAGGTATAGATATGTTGAAACAAAATGGTATAGAGGTAGTAGAGGGCATACTGGAAGAAGAGGCAATTGAGATAAACCGTTTCTTCTTTGTTAATCAATTATATTCCAGGCCTTACATAATTTTAAAATGGGCTCAAAGTAAAGATGGATTTATCGATTTAAAAAGAAAACCTGATGAGAACAGACTGCCTGTAATAATTTCAAATAAAATAACTCACAGCATAGTTCACAAATTCAGGACAGAGGTTCAGGGAATACTTGTGGGAACAAATACTGCAATTTTAGACAATCCAAAACTGACTGCAAGAAAATGGTTCGGTGATGATCCTACAAGGGTTGTGTTAGATAAAAACAACAAAATACCTCGCAATAGTTTTTTATTTGATGGAACAGTTCCTACCATTGTATTCACAAGCTCTATCCCGGATGACATTAAAAATACTGATAACCTGAAGTTTATTGAAATTGACTTCTCAAAAGAGAGCAATGAATTGATTTTAGATCATCTGTATCAAGAGAGGATCTATTCTCTTTTGGTAGAGGGTGGTTCAAAACTGTTATCATCATTTATAAATAAAAATCTTTGGGATGAAGCTTACATTGAAGTATCTGAGAAAAAACTACATAGAGGAGTGAATTCTCCTGAAATAAAAGGGAGTATTGCAGCTACTAAAAGATACCTCAACTCCACTCAGTATCATTTAAAGAGCAAAATATCTCGAAATTTTCTTTAAATATTCATTTTAATATGGTTAAAGAGAAAAATCTTCCTACTTTTGCATGACTTAATGTGATGTACAATATTATTGAAACAAATGATATCTAAATATTTCCTCTGGACATCGGTTCTTATCATGAATTTGTTACTGCTCTCCTCTTGTCTCGGATCATCAAATGATGGAGATCTGGAGTATTCACCTGATGCACAGATATACTCTTTTTCAATGGCATCAAAAGCTGATACCTTAAATTTATTGAGAACAACTGAATTTTCTATTGATCAGGTTAACAGCAGGATATTTAACAAAAAACCACTGCCGTACCAGTTCCATGTCGACAGTGTAGTTCTGAACATCAGAGGGGCAAACAATTTGAGTACATTCTCAGATGTTACTATACAGCTAATACCCGACAGCTCTTTTGCCTGGGTTCAGTCTGACTCAATTGAAGTTTCAAGATTGCACAAAATTATAACTACTGCTCCTGATGGTATTACTAAAAAGACCTATGAGATTCAGCTATACATATATCAGCAGGATCCATATATTATGTCATGGGAGAAGGTTGCTGAAGATTATTTGCCAACTACAGTGAATCAACAGAAAACAGTAGAGTTCAACAATAGATTTATTACATACTATATAGCAAACGGTGCTGTTAATGCAACATCATCCTCGGCAAGTGATGGTAATAACTGGACTACTGCATCGGTAACCGGACTGCCTCCTGCAATTCAGTTATCATCCTTAACAGTTTCAGAAAACTATATTTTTGCAATTGATGATGATAACAGACTGTTCAGAACATCTGATGGTTTTACATGGACGCAGGTTGTCACAGAGTTTCCGATTGTTACTATTTATGGAGTGATACCCTCTGCCACAGATGATATTCTTGTAATGGTAAATGATAGCAGCACATCTAAATTAGCCATAACAGAGGATTTTACATCACTTCAGTTAGTGGAGATGAATTCGGGCACGCCAGCTGATTTGCCGGTAAAGAACTTCTCTGCTGTTCAGATTGAAAGTACAACTTCATACACTATTAAATATCTGGCAATTGCAGGAGGAAGCAAAGCTGACGACACAGACAGCAATGATATTTGGATATTGCAGGAAAAGGGTGGCGAAATCTATGCTTTAAAATCAAAGAAATCAGAATCTGTTTCAGTTGATGGCAGTTCTATCTTTTTCTATGATGAAAAACCATATATCTTAGTAGCCTCAGGAGGAAAAAACAGTTTACTTTATTCAGACAATTACGGACTGGACTGGAAACCGGCAGAAGAGAATCAGTCTCTACCGGCTACATTTAATTATAGAAAAAATGCATCAGTAATTACTGATAACAACAACATATGGATATTCGGCGGAGTATCTCAGGCTCAAACCCAAATCAGAGATGTCTGGAAAGGCAGGCTTAATAAATTTGACCTGAATTAGTGGAATAGTTCCTCGCATTGATATACTTTATCGACCTCTTTTACGTTTAGAAAGTGTATAAACATAAGATGTTGATATGAGGAATACCAAAAAGGCAATTTATTTCTACCTGTTATTATTTATCGTAGTTGTACTTCCGGCTAATACACTATCGCAGGAGTATAAATATGAGGTAGGAGCAGCAACCGGAACATCTTTCTATATGGGTGATGCCAACAAAACGAAATTGTATTTGCATTCCGGAATTTCAGGAGGTGCATTGTTCAGATACAATATCAACTTTAACTGGGCATTAAAGGCAAATATTATAGCAGGTAATGTTTCCGGGAACAGTGAAGATTCAGGGAATGTTTTTCCTTTTGATCGGAACATAAATTTCAGCAGAACTTTCACTGATATTGGAACACAGGTTGAATTTAATTTTTTACCCTATAGTGATAACTATTCATACTTAGGTACAAAACCATATTCACCTTATCTGTTTACAGGTGTAGGATTAACCTATGCGTCTGGTGAAAATAGTATTTTCAGTGCTAATATACCTTTAGGTATTGGGTTTAAATATAAATTAAAAAACAGGATAAATTTAGGGGTCGAGTTCTCAATGAGGAAACTTTTTACTGATAACTTCGATCTGCTTGACAATCCTTATGGTATCAGAAGCAGTACACTGAAAAATAAGGATTGGTATTCATTAACTATGATTTTCCTGACCTGGGATTTCAGTTCTCGCACTGACCCTTGTCATGGAATGTAACAATATAGACGTTAAAAAATGTCGCTATTAGACTATATAGATCAAGAACGCCTTCCAAATCATATTGCCATCATAATGGATGGTAACGGAAGATGGGCAACGAATAAAGGTTTTGAAAGGGGTGAAGGACACAAAGAGGGTGTCAGAGCCATTAGCCGTGTAGTTGAAGCTGCAACTAAAGCTTCAATAAAATACCTGACGCTATATGCCTTCTCAACTGAAAACTGGAACCGTCCTGCAGAAGAGGTAAACGGTCTGATGGACCTTATGGTTTATGCTATAAGTGAGGAGACTGAAAAGCTTAAAAAAAATGGAGTCAGAATCACCTGTATAGGTGATATGGATCGTCTGCCTGAATATGCACGTACTGCACTGATAGAATGTATAGATCAGACCAAAGAAGGCAATACTCTTACACTGAATATTGCTTTAAGCTACTCATCTAAATGGGAGCTTACCGAGGCAGCCAGGAGAATTGCTGATGATGTTTTAAATGGAGTTTTAAACAAAGAGGATATAAGTGAAGAAACCATTAGTATGTACCTTACAACTCATGGAATTCCCGACCCCGATTTATTAATCCGCACAGGGGGCGAACAGAGAATAAGCAACTTCCTTTTATGGCAATGTGCTTATGCGGAATTTTACTTTACCGAAGTCTACTGGCCCGACTTCGGAGAAAAAGACCTTTATGAAGCAATTATTGACTTTCAGGGTCGTGAAAGGAGATTCGGCAAAATCAGCGAACAGATAGAGTGTAATAGTACGGGATCAAAACCTGAAAAAGAACAGTAAGAGAAAAGAAATTATCACAATGTTGAAGAGAATATTCAATTTACTTCTGCTATTAATAGTACTACCACAGACAGTATTATTGGCTCAAACCAACGATTCAATAACTCAGAGTGAATCGGGTGATCTGACTGTGAATTATACATCACCCCCAAAGACCTATTACATTGCTGATGTAAAGGTAACGGGTGTAGAGGAAACAATGTATGCAGGACAGGAGTTTGTACTTATCAATTTTGCCGGACTTTCAAAAGGTCAGGAGATACAGATCCCTGGTGATGATATAACAAACGCGCTTAAAAGATTTTGGAGACAAGGACTTTTCTCTGATGTTAAGATACTCCAGAACAAGATTGAGGGTGACAGTGTATGGCTTGAAATAAAGCTGACTGACCGTCCCAGGGTTACTGACATACGTTATACCGGGATGAAGAAAAGCGAGCAGGATGATATTGAAGCTAAGATAGGATTTGTAAAAGGAAATCAGATTACCCCTCCTCAAATCGACAGAGCTGAGATTTTAATCAAAAACTTCTATGACGAAAAGGGTTTTGGAGATGCTGAAGTCAGACTCCTTCAACACCCTGACACAACGGGTAAAAATCAGGTTGTGCTTGAAATTGTTGTTGATAAAAAGGAAAAACTTAAAGTTAACAATATAAATATTGAAGGAAATGTTGCACTCTCCGACAGAACGTTGAAGAGGGCTATGAAGAAGACTAATGAGAAAGGTAAACTCTGGAATATTTTCCGTGCAAAGAAGTTCGTTGAAGATCTCTATGAAGAGGATAAAAGAAATCTTATTGGTAAATATCATGAGGAGGGATATCGAGATGCTGAAATTATAAAGGATACTGTATATAAATTTGATGATAAGACAGTAAACATAGATATTCTTCTTGAAGAGGGACCACTTTATCATATACGCTCAATTAACTGGGTTGGTAATACTCAATACCCTTCTGCACAGCTTTCCAGGGTACTGAATATGAATTCAGGGGAAGTGTATAATCAGAAAAAACTTGAGGAAAGACTTATATCTGATGAAGATGCTGTAATCAATCTTTATCAGAATAACGGATATCTGTTTTCAAATATTGATCCGATAGAGATAAATATTGAAAATGACTCCATCGATCTTGAGTTGCGTGTTGTGGAAGGACCAAAAGCAACAATCAAACGTGTAATAATTCAAGGTAATGATCGTCTATACGAAGATGTTATCCGTCGTGAATTAAGAACTAAACCGGGAGCAGTGTTCAGTAAGGATGACCTGCTGAGATCTGTTCGAGAAATTGCCCAGACAGGCCATTTCGATCCGGAGGCACTTTCTGCAGATATAGGGAAAGGTATAACTCCTAACCCTGAAGATGGTACTGTTGATATTACATACCCTTTGACATCAAAAGGAAACGACCAGATTGAGTTTTCTGCAGGTTGGGGTGTTACCGGCCTGGTAGGTAAACTTAGTCTGCGCCTGAATAACTTCTCTTTAAGGAACATGCTTAATCCATCTATGCACAGAGGTATAATTCCGCAGGGAGATGGACAGACACTTGTGTTGAGTGCACAGACCAACGGTAGATATTATCAATCATATCAGTTCCAGTTTATTGAACCATGGTTTGGGGGCAAAAAGCCTAACCACTTCTCGGTTAATGCATACTACTCAAGATATACTGGTTTAAATAGCGACTACTACCGACAGAATACCAATCCTTACATGTATGGCATGGGAGGCTATCCCGGTATGGGATATGGTGGTTATGGCTACCCGGGTTATGGTTACGGAGGATATGGTGGCTATGGCGGTTACGGAGGTTATGGATACGGTTATCAGGACCTCGCAGAATATGCTGCTGACCCGGATCAGGTCTTCAATATATTTGGAGCATCTATAGGATATGGTAAACGTTTAGAGTGGCCTGACGACTATTTCCAGATTATGGCAACATTAGGTTTCCAACGTTATGGTCTTAAAAACTGGACATTAAACAGATTTGATTTCTCAACAGGAGTAAGTAATAGTATTACGCTTGGATTAACGTTATCTCGTACTTCGATAGATAACCCTATTTATACCAGAACCGGATCTGACTTCACTCTAAGTGTAAATGCAACACCTCCATTCTCATTATGGGATGGCAGGGATTACAGTAAACTTGCAGTAAATGATCCTGCAAAACATAGGTGGAATGAGTATCATAAGTGGAAACTCAAGATGCGTACATATACTCCACTTACACCGTTAACAGTAACCAGAACACCTGTAGTTGCAACCAGGGCAGAATTCGGAATACTGGGACACTACAACAAGGATAAACTGACATCCTTCGAAACGTTTGATGTGGGTGGTGATGGTATGACAGGATATACAAGCAGTTTTGCAACAGAAACGGTTGCTTTGAGAGGATACGAGAACAACTCAATTGCTATGCAGGCACGAGCATATACTCGTCTGGGACTTGAACTACGTTATCCGTTTATACTTGAGCCAAACTCAACAATTTACGGTGTTGCATTCCTTGAAGCAGGTAATGCATGGATGAAGCTGAATGAGATAAATCCTTTCGACCTGAAGCGATCTGCTGGTGCAGGTGTGAGAATCTTCCTTCCAATGATCGGTTTGATGGGTATCGACTGGGCATATGGTTTTGATACAGTGTATGGCACTTCAGGCATCAGAGACAGAGGAGGAAGTCAGTTCCACTTCATAATCGGTCAGGAGTTCTAATATCTTTAACATTATTTACAGAGAGTACTGTAAACGTTTATAAGTTTCAACTGTCATTATAAACAGATTAAAAAAACAAAGTATGAAAAAAATAGTTTTATTTATTGGTTTATTCTTGGCGTTAGGTATCAGTAGCAGCATGGCTCAGCAATATGCACTGATTGATATGGAGTATATCTTAAAGAGAATTCCTGCATACGAGAACGCTAATGAACAACTGGAAGCTTTGTCTAAGCAATGGCAGGCAGTTATCGACGAAGAGGTTCAAGAGGTGAATGCTATGTATAAAAAATACCAGGCCGATCTCACTTTTCTTGCAGGAGAAGAGAAAACCAAACGTGAAAATCAGATTGTAGCAAAGGAAAATGCTATTCAGGAACTCAGGAATCAATATTTTGGTCCAGAAGGAGAATTATTTAAGAATCAGGAGAAACTGATTAAGCCAATACAGGATAATATTTATGAGGCAGTAAAATCAATTTCTATTGATAATGGGTATGCTGTTGTTTTAGACAGAGCATCTGCTACATCTATTATTTTTGCAACCCCTGATATTGATATTAGCGACGAAGTACTTTCAAGATTAGGCTATTAGAATTTTATCATTATCTTTGTATCCACTTTTTTTGAATTATAAATTATAAATTATAACGTAACAATCATGTTAAAGAAATTATTGATCTTTTGTATTGCACTTGCTCCTTTATCGCTTGTAGCACAAGACTTAAAACTAGCGTACATAAACACTCAGGAGATATTTGCATCTATGCCTGAATTATCCAGTATCGAAACACAATTAACAGAAAAACAGGAACAGATTACTAAAAACGGCCAGGCTTTGGTTGATGAATACACCAAGAAAGCCCAGGAATTTGAAGCAGCAGCAGCAACTACTTCCGATGCCGTAAAAATGGATCAGCAGGCACAACTGCAATCAATTCTGCAGAGATACGAACTATTTCAGCAGAACAGTCAACAAGAAATGCAGCAGTTACAACAAAAGCTTCTTGGACCTGTTAATCAGAAAATTTCAGATGCAATACAGGCAGTAGGTGCAGCAAATAACTATACTTTTGTATTTGATGTATCTAATATGCAGTCTCCAATAGTTTATACTCATCCTTCGGCAGTAAACATTACTCAGGAAGTAAAAACACGTTTGGGAATACAGTAAAAGACATTAAACAGTATAAAAAAAGGTCTCAAATTTAATTGAGGCCTTTTTTTATATCTGATATTAAACAGGAATCAGACAATCACTGTTAGATTTATAATCATAACTACATTCCTTTAATAACCAGTATAGGAGTATTTGAATGAAACAGCATCTTACGTGCTATACCCGGATTGAACATCCTGGCAAAAATATTCCTTCTTGAGCTTGATAAAGAGATCATATCAATATTATTCTCCTTCACATATTTTTCAAGGGTAGATTCCAGTCTCTCCGTCTGATCAATAAGCATATAGCTTACCTTTAACAGTGGATACAGTTCGGAAAGCCTTTTTTGAAATCCCGATAGTTTAATCTCATTCCAAACATCCTCCTTCTTTGCAATATGTGCTAAAATAATTTCAATATGATATGGCTTTAAAAGCTTCATCATAATATCAAGAGCTTTAAATTCCCTCTCCTGGAAGTTAGTAAGAAATACCACTCTCTTGACTTCAGTAAGATTGCGTACTTTTGAGTCTTCCGGAACAGCAAAAATAGGGGTTCTGCAACCATCCATCACCTCAGCGGTCACACTGCCAATCAGATCCAGATCTTTAGCATTTTTACCTCTTGTACCCATAACTATGGCAGTAGGCTTTATCTTCTTGGAATATGAAATAATCTCCTCCTCCGGGAGCCCTTCCACCAAGGTATAGGTAAAGCTGACTTTAGGGAATTTACCATTCGATATATTCTCCTCTAACCTTTTAATAAGGTTTTTCATCTCTGTCTCCGTATTCTTTTTTATATCCTGATAAATATCCTTATCAGTAGACTGCAGAGTAAGAGAGTCTCCAAAGGGAATTGAAGCAGGATAAAAAGGTGTAAAGAATGCATGCATCAGCTTTACATTACATTTTAAATCATCTGCAAGACGGAATCCAAACTCACAAGCCAAAAGTGAATAGTCGGAGAAATCAACAGGGATTAATACCTCATTGATAACTTTCACCTTTTCTTCATCATCTTCTTTTTCATCAGTTGATTTAAAATCCACCTGTTCAATTACACGCAATGCGTTCGGAAGATCTTTTTCATTGATTCTTACCCTCACACTACCGGCAATGGTAGGTTCAATGAGATTAATACCATGTATAACAGCAGGTATGCCTTCCGATTCAAGTATAGATTTTAATATTTGTGCTTTTTCATACGTATGAATTGCAACTGTTACCAGTTTTTCATCGCGTGATTCACTATTTGTAATCTCTTTTTTCATATTAATCTTTTTGAGACATCCAAAGGTGTTGACCTCCAGATGTAAGGGTTAAAAACAACTCTACAAAAAAACCCAATAACGAGTGTTGAACAATCAATTATTGGGTTCTTTTTTCTTTTATTCTTCAAGTTCTGCCTGATCTGTCTGTTCAGGTTCCGGTTCCGGTTCTGGTTCCGGATAGTCTGTAAGTCCTAAAATCTTTAAAGCTTTATCAAAAATAAGGGTATCGTCGAGAACAACAATACCACCATCAGGACCGGGCTCAATATGAATTCCTACACTATTGCCCTCTTTATAATTGTATCCGCCAAAATAGTTTCTTACGGTCTCAGGTTTCATATCTAATTCCTCTGCTATTTGACGGATACTCCCATCGGGGAGTTTGTCTTTCAGCTCTCTTAAGTCATTAAATGAGATTGTTCTTGCCATGGTCAATTATTTTTATGTTTAAAATTCATTTGTATTAATAATATGCCCTAAACTTACTCAAAAAAACAGAGATTCCAAACTATTCTATTAATTTATTTCCAATTTGTTTTAGTACCAATATTATAACATTGTTCAATGAGGTAATGTTGATAATACAGGAGAGAAAATGATTAACAGGCTAATATAAGTTAATATAAAAAAGGAAAGATAATTCGCGTTCTGTCTGCTGTAAACAGCTTTATCGCCTGTTTGCATAATGTTATTAACAGGTGCTTTGTAAAGTATGGTATATAGTCCGTAAAGTATCATTGCAAGGATAGTTCCAACTAATGCTCCGGCAATTATATCCGAAATAAAATGAACACCAAGATATATACGAGTATAACTGTTAAGTGTACCCCATAATAATGTACTTAGCGTGATAATCCTGTATTTAAAAATCAAAGATAAAAAAACACTTAATCCAAAAGCGTTGGTAGCGTGGCCGGAAATAAATCCAAATCTGCCACCTCTATAATTGTTAACAGTATCTACCAGATACATAAAATCGGGATGATGTGTAGGTCTGAACCGCTCAAAAAGTGGTTTAAAAAGTGATGATGAAATCTGATCACTTAAAACAAATACAAGAATAAAAAAGAGAGCAACTATAAATGCACCTTTCCTCGAAGTCTTATAAAAAAAAATAAAAAGGATAAAAAGGAAAAGCGGTATCCATATAAACCTCCCGCTTAATGTCCACATCGCATTATCCAGAAACTGGGAATCGCTGCCATTAAGTGCAAAAAACAGGTCACGTTCCAGCGGAAGTAATGAATCTATCGCATCTCTCATAGTTCTCAGATTATCTCTATGTTATCTTCATAAGTCCATCCTACACTACCATTTGCTATTTCTACTTCATACCAGTTACCATCACTGCTTCTGATTTTAACCTTAGTCCCCTCATGCAGTTCAAATAACTGATTACTGTTAACATCCGGCGAAGCATTAACCGCAGCTGCACCCACCATCACAATTGCAGTGTCTCCACGAAGACGCTCTCTCTTCTGCCTGAAGGAGAAAGAATTGGCAATTATCATAAAAATGAAAAGTACAATACCTGTATAAAAGGCAGTTTTTCTAGCCCAGAGGATTCTCACGAACAGGAAAACAGCTACAGATAATAAGAATAGAAGAAATAACACAATTGCAATAGTAGCCCATACATTTGAGCTGAAAAGATTACGGACAGAATCAATCCAGTTTACCAGGAAAAGGTTTCCGGAAGCAGCGATCCTATCGACAGTCCTGTTGTTTGCAAATCTTAGATTATGCCTTATATCACTATCACCCGGGTCCAATAAAAGTGCTCTTTCATAATTTAATATAGCCTTACCCAGTTGATTATCGCGAAAATATGCATTCCCAAGATTATAATATAGTTGTGCCGATACGCGGTTTTCTTTAACTCCCTGACTTACCGCCTCCTCGTAAAGCTCTATACTTCTCTTGTAATCCTGATTTCTGTATGCATTGGATGCCATCTCATATAATCCGGATTCTTCTGTATCCTGTATATCATCAGCCAGAGGTAGTAATTGATCCTCTGCAGCAGGTAAATTATCCTGCTGTTCAGAACCGGAAGTATTCTGTCCGGTAACCTGCAGAGTAAATAAGGCTGCAATAAACAAAACAGATATATATTTGATCAGTTTCATACTCATAAACTATTTACTTTTCTTGAGTCGGTTTTCCATTTCACCAATAGCATTAAAGGTGTTGTTATAAACACTTTCCATTTCAGCATCACTTTCTGCCGGAGCATATCGTGCAAACTCGCATGTATCAAGTATTTGCATAAACCTTGAAATTAGTTCCCCGCTTATACCATTTTTTGACAACTCATTCTCTATATTATTCTTAGAGAGATTAGCCACCGGTATAGATAGTTTATCACTAAAATAACCCCAAATCGCTCTAAGAACCTCATCATAGAAATTCTCTTTCTTCTGCTCCTTAAGATATTTCTCTGCCAGCTTCAGCCTCTTTATTGCAATTTTATTTGCTTTCCTGTTTCGCATAAGAGCTACGTTGGCATTCTCGCGGGCCTGTTTTCTGTTGATTATAAATAACACAACAAGCAGGACAAATGGTATTATATACCATAGCCAGTAGTTAAGTGAACCTACAAAAAAATTACTTATAGAAAGATAGTTTGGTTCTCCGGTCTTTAAGAACCTTATATCCTGCTCCACTCTTACATCCTGCTGATTCACAAAATTGCTTGATGTTATACTTCCCGGATCACCTTTAGCAATCTGAAGACTGTATTCTTCTGTTGTAAGAGTCTTATATGAATTTGTATTGATATCGAAATAACTGAACTCAACCGGTGGAATAGTGTAGTTACCTTCATATCGCGGAATTGCCATATATTCGATAGTTCTAATACCAGTCAGCCCATTGCTCGTTACATTAAGGGCATTTGTAACAGTAGGATCATAGACCTCGAAATTGGAAGGAAACTCTACAACCGGATTACTTATAAGTTTCATATTACCTGTTCCTGAAATCTCCAGTCGTAAAGAAATAGCCTCATTGGCTCTCAGCTGTGTAGTATTAATATTTGGCTTCATAGTAAAAGTCCCCACAGCATTTGCAAAGCTGGCAGGACGGTTTGCCGGCAGTGGTTTAACATTAATTACAACAGGATTAGTAACAAGTGTCTTATTAACATCAACCATAAGTTCCTGCGAACCGAAGAAGGTAGTCACACTTCTTCCTGAAGGTACAGAAAACACCATTTCAAGTCTACCCGAAGGTATGGTAATCTGACCTGACTTCTGAGGGAACAGAAGCGTTTTACGAAGATCTGCGGTATAGTAGTTCCTCCCGTTATAGCGCTCCATCTGTAGCTGCTGATTGACAGGAACATCTATCTCTTCAACCATAAACCCTTCAAATTCAGGAAACTGAATTCTTCCGAAGTTGACAATATTAAGTGTTGTATATAATCTGAATGTTACAGTAAATCCCTCCTGTTCGTAAGGATTGTTTTTGGATACTATTGCTCTGATAAATGCATCATTATCAGATACTGTAGCAGATCCAGATGATGAGCCTCCACCTCTGGAGCTCTGCGATGATTTCTCATCTGGTGGTAAGACCTCAACTTTTAAAGAGTTAGACTGATAGTTTGCACCGTCGACACTTATAGAAGCCGGTCCAATAGTATATGTACCCGTAGTTTTTGCTACTAAAATATATGTATAGGTTACAGATCTCTCTGATGTGGTTTTGCCGTTTATGGTACGCTGGCTGAAGCTGGTAGAGGTACTTGGCCCAAAAAGTATATCAAAATCAGAAAGATCAGGTAAACGTAAATCTCTACCCTCCTGATTCAACACATAACTCAATCTGAACTGCTCACCCTCTACTACCGAAGCCGGTGCTGTTGCCTTGAATGTCACCTGTGCTTCAGAAACAGCTATATTTCCTGTAAGTAATGCAACCAGGAAAATCAGATATATATATATGTTCCGTTTAAATTTGACTATCATCATTTCTGAAAATCTTACCAGTTTTTATTCCTTCGTCTGTTTTCTTCTGCCTGCTCCTCTCTCTCCTGAGCTTTAATCTGCTGCACCTTCTCCTGTGTCTCTCGTTCATCCTGCTCAATAGCCTGTAAAAGCTGACGAGCGTTATCACGTGACATCTGTTCAGGTTCCTGGGGCTGCTCAGCTCTTTTCTCCTGATCCTGTGGTGGCTGAGGCTGATTTTGTTGATTCTGCTGCTGATCCTGCTCCTGTTCTTGCTGTTCCTGATCATTCTCACCGTCACTCTGCTGCTCCTCATCCTGAATCATCTTCTGCACAACGGCAAGGTTATAACGCGCTTCATCATCCTGAGGATTTAGTCTGAGTGCCATTTTATATGCTTCCATCGACTCCTTAAGCTGTTTCTTTTGCAGCATTGCATTACCTATATTATGCATGCCCGCAGATACCTTTATTGGATTCTCCTGCTCAAGTGCATTAGATTGATTATACTGCTCTATGGCTTTGTCCCACTCTTTCTGTCTGTATAACGTGTTGCCAAGGTTATAGTTTGCTTCCTGGGAGTTTGGATTACCCTCCACAGCCTTACTAAAATAGTCAGCTGCCTCTGAGAATTTTTGCTCCTTATATTCTTTGTTTCCTTTACGGATATTTTTTCTTACATCCTTCTGTGCCGAAACAGTTACAGATATCAGCATCATAATAAGGGAAACCAGTATATATCTTAAATCTAATCGCATAGTATTTCTCTGTAAATCGGTTTTATTCAAAAATTCTTACATTTCGGAATATCGGATTCTTCTTATCATATATCAGAATCTCGATAAACAGTATTACAAGTAAAATCCATGCAAAAACAGTAAACTTCTCGTCATATTCTGAATATACCAAACTTGATGAAGTGGTTGTCTCTAACTCATCAAGCTGTGCCGTTAGCGCCTGAATTGCTCTGTTTGAATTGTCGGCTCTTACATATAAACCCTTACCACTTTGAGCAATTTCCATGCTCATCTGTTCATTAAGCCTTGACACAACAACATTGCCCTCACTATCTGTCATAAAATTACTTCCATATTCGTTAGATGGCAGTGGAGAGCCGTCAGGAGAGCCAATACCTATAATATTTATCTGGACACCCGCTTTAGCAGCATCTGCTGCGATTCCGGCAGCATTCCCTTCATGATCTTCTCCATCAGTAATTATAACCATTGCTTTACTGGCTTCCTGATCACTGGAGAAAGAACCCATACCAAGTCTTATAGCCTCACCTATAGCAGTACCCTGTACAGGTACCAGACTAGGATCTATTGTATTTAAAAATATCTTTGCCGATTGAGTGTCCGAAGTTAGTGGCATCTGTATAAACGCCTCACCGGCAAATACAATTAGTCCCACCTTATCATTTCCACGCACATCTATCAGTCTCGATAATATTTGCTTTGCACGCTCCAGTCTGTTTGGAGATACATCTTCAGCCAGCATTGAGTTTGAAACATCAATTGCAATTACCAGCTCAATACCCTCCTTTTCAACAGTCTCTACCTTTGTACCAAATTGAGGTCGCGCCAGCATAATTATACCAACACATATTGCTGCAAAGATTAGCCAGAATTTTAGATAAGAACGTTTAAGAGAAAGCTCCGGCATCATCTTTTTAAGTGTGGAAAGTGTACCCAGCTTCTGTACATCCTTTCGCTTCCTTATATTCAGGTATATATATAACACCAGCAAAACTGGTATTACAATAAAAAACCAAAGGTATTCCGGATTTCCGAATCTAAACATATCTGATTATCTCTTTTTAATTATCAAAACTCTACTATTTGATGCGCATCCGATTTATTATGAAATTATGGTATACTTCTCAACCATGTTCTTCGTAAAATCAACTCAAGCAAAATCAATGCCATAGCCGCAAGAGCAAACATCAGAAACTTTTCCTGACGCTGTGTTACATTCTGTACGCTGATCAGGTATTTCTCCATCTCATCGATCTCTTCGTAAACCTGTCTGAGACCTTCTGTATCCTGAGCTCTGAAATATTGTCCGCCTGTCATCGCAGCAATTTCAGTAAGTGTCTTCTCATCAATATCAACAGCCATATTCTGCATTCTTACGCCAAATGGTGTCTGTACCGGAGTGGGAGCCATTCCCTTAGTCCCAACACCAACTGTGTATACCCTGATCCCATATGAACGGGCCATTTCAGCAGCAGTAAGCGGAGCAATCTGCCCCCTGTTATTTGTTCCGTCTGTAAGCAGAATCACAACACGAGATTGCGATTCACTATCCTTTAGACGATTAACAGAAGTAGCCAGTCCTAGTCCAATAGCCGTCCCATCATCTATAAGTCCAAATTCAATCTCATTAAGCAGATTAAGCAATACAGTGTGATCTGTTGTCAGCGGACATTGTGTAAAACTTTCACCTGCAAAAACGACTAATCCAATATTATCATTCCTGCGGTCAGTCACAAATTCAGATGCAACTTTTTTAGCAGCCTGTAATCGGTCCGGCTGTAAATCCTGTGACAACATTGATCCCGACACGTCAAGTGCCAGAACTATATCTATTCCCTGCGACTCACTCTCCTCCCAGCTGTTAACTGACTGAGGACGTGCAATTACCAAAATTATTAATCCAATTGAGATTACTCTCAATACAAATGGCAAATGCCTCATATAGACCTTAAGTCCGGGCTTAACCCCCTTGAATGCATTTACAGATGCCAGTTTAAACGATGCCTGCATCTTGGACAATCGCACTATATACCACACTATCAGAGGGATAAGTAGTAATAATAACCATAGATATTCAGGATGCAGAAAAATCATGTCGTTTCTTTTATTTTATTATTTTCTCCTTCTAATTTCTCCAACTCCTCGCTTTTTGAGATCGGATCAGGCTCTCGGGTTTGATTTACAAAGAAATAGGCATTAACCAAGCTCAAATCATTCTCATCAGGATAGGGTTTATATTTTGCAAACTTAACCAGGTCTGATGTAGTAAGAATCTGTTTCAGGTTATTATAAACCGAATCAACCTCCTCCAATTTTCTCACCTCATTAAGAATCTCTCCTGTGGTCATTTCCATAGCATTAATACCCTCTCTCTCATAAATATAGTGTCTAAGAATATCGGTGAGTTTACTGTAAAACTCCTTCTCACGACCCTGCAGCCATAACTTCTCGGCCTTTAGTTTATCCAAGTCTTTCAAAGCCCTTACATGTGCAGGTTGAACAACAGGTGGTTTAAATATATATCCTTTTTTCTTCTTCTTCAATATCAGATATATTATCAACCCAATCAATGCAATTAACAAGGCAACACCCAGCACAATCCATAAGATCCAAAGATAATCGGTCCACACAAAAGGAGCTTTTTGAACCGGCTTAATATCATATAGCTGAAGTTGCTCAAAGTCGATAGAATCAGTCTCCCCCCTATTCATCTTCTCCAGATAAGAAAGTGTGGAATCAGACAAATCAGGCGATGTAACCTTAAGTCCAAACGAGTTTGAAAAAATTGTATCTGTACCATCAAAAACCGGAATATAAGGAATATGATAGAGAGTAGAATCAAACGAGGTGACAACATACTTAAAATTAAGAGTCATCACATTATTCTCTATCAATGTATCCGGCGGAAGCATCGTTATAACCTCAATACCAGGCACTATCTCACTTTCATATACTGGAAAAGAGATTGTTTTATCCTTTGGAGAGATCACTTTAACATTAATCAAAGCCTGCTCACCAATCAATATTTCTGTTGGTTGAATAGTAGCATGGGCCGAAGCTCTCTGAGCCTCAACAGTAGACACCGACAGCAATAATAAAGCAGTCAGTATCATACAATGCAGTAATACATTATGTAGTTTTTTCGTAATCAATGTTTTCTTTGTTGGAAAAGTTGTAGTAACGATTTAACATAATCACTCTCTGTAGAAACCGATATATTATCCACACCACTCTGCCTGAAAGCAATGTTCTTATTATTTTGCAAATTCTCCCACCAGGATCTGTAAGCATTCCTTACCCTCTTGGATGATGTATCAATCCATTGCTCACCACCCGTTTCAGGATCTCTCACCTTCATCAGTCCAACTGACTTCAGATTAGTGCTTAACTCATCATACACCTGGATTGCCACTATATCATGCTTGTTGTTTGCAATCTGCAAAGCCTTGCTATAGTCGGCAGAATCTATAAAGTCCGATATTAAAAATGCCGTGCATCTTTTCTTGATAGCATTAGTCATATACCTTATTGCCATATTGAGGTCGGTACCCTTACTATTCGGTTCAAAGCCCAATATCTCACGAATAATAAAAAGTATATGCTTCTTCCCTTTTTTGGGAGGTATAAACTTTTCAACCTTATCAGTAAAAAATATCACACCTATCTTATCATTGTTCTGTATTGCAGAGAAAGCCAGTGTTGCAGCTATTTCGGCTACCATATCACGTTTAAGAACCGATCTGGAACCAAAGCCCAAACTCTCCGACACATCAATCATCAGCATTACAGTAAGCTCACGCTCCTCCTCAAAAATCTTTATATAGGGTTTATTATAGCGGGCAGTAACGTTCCAGTCGATATCTCTCAGGTCATCACCATACTGATACTCCCTCACTTCAGAGAAAGCCATACCTCTTCCCTTGAAGGCTGAGTGATATTCTCCCGCGAAAATATTTCGGGAAAGACCACGCGCTTTTATCTCAATATGCCGTACTTTTTTAAGTAGTTCAGTTGCTTCCATCTATACCCTTATGCTCTTTCAGATTAAGGCACCTCAACCTTGTTCAGTATCTCGCTGATAATCTCTTCAGAGGTTAAATTGTTTGCTTCTGCCTCATATGTTAATCCAATTCTATGTCGCAGAACATCGTGGCATACTGCACGAATATCTTCAGGAATCACATACCCGCGTCGCTTGATAAAGGCATATGCTCTGGCAGCCAGAGCAAGGTTGATAGATGCACGGGGTGATGCTCCGAAATCGATCATATCTTTTAAACCTGACATGCCGTACTGCTCAGGGAAGCGGGTTGCAAATACAATATCAACAATATATTTACCTATCTTTTCATCTATATAAACTTCCTGTACAACTTTACGTGCTTCCAGTATCTCATCTGTTGAGACAACAGCACCATCAGTTGTAATCGGTTCAAATATATTGCGCTGAATAATCTGTGCTTCCTCCTCTTTTGTTGGATATGAGATAACTACCTTAAGCATAAAACGGTCAACCTGTGCTTCCGGCAGCGGATATGTACCTTCCTGCTCTATAGGGTTTTGTGTTGCCATTACCAGGAATGGATTTGGCAACCTGTATGTTTGTTCACCAATTGTAACGTTACGTTCCTGCATAGCTTCCAGAAGTGCACTCTGAACTTTAGCAGGTGCGCGGTTAATCTCGTCAGCAAGAACAAAATTAGCAAATACAGGACCATGTTTAACCAGGAACTCTTCGTTGCGCTGACTGTATATCATGGTTCCAATCACGTCCGCGGGCAGAAGGTCAGGAGTAAACTGAATACGGTTGTATTTTGCATCAATTAGCTGAGCCAGTGTTTTAATAGCCAGTGTTTTTGCCAACCCCGGCACACCTTCAAGCAGAATATGACCGTCAGACAGTAACCCTATCAACAGTGATTCAACAAGATGTTTCTGTCCAACTATTACCCTGTTCATCCCGGTAACCAATGTCTGTACAAAGGCACTTTTGCGCTCTATCCTCTCGTTTAACTCTTTAATATCAACAGTTTGGCTCATAAAATTTAATTGTTAAATGGATGTCTGTTTCACGAATCACAAATTTAGGAATGTTAAAGCGGTTTCATAAACATTTGTGGTTAAAAAAGATTAAGTAAATGAGATCAGTAAGTCATTCCAAACACTTCTGCAAAAGCCTCTTTCATTCTTTCTGAAACATCATTCATATCAATTTTTCTGTTAACCTCCTTTTCAATTGAAGTTACCCCTCTGTCGGTAAATCCGCAAGGATTGATATAATCAAAATAAGATAGATCAGTATTGACGTTAAGGGCAAGACCATGCATTGTAACAAAACGGCTCACTCTGACTCCTATTGCGCATATCTTACGCGCTTTAACCGGATCTTTTGAATCAATCCACACCCCCATGGCTTTCTCATCTTTATCACCTTCCAGACCGAAATGTTTTAATGTTTTAATCACTACATCTTCCAGCATGGAGATATATTTTTTAATGCCTATACCATACTCTTCAAGGTCGATAATCGGGTAAACCACAAGCTGACCAGGTCCGTGATATGTTATATCTCCACCCCGGTCAATTTCGTGGAGGTCGATATTTCTACTCTCACACAGATGTCTTGCAATCAGCAAATTCTGTCTGTTCCCACTTTTGCCGATTGTAAAGACATGCTCATGTTCACAGAACAGAAGATATTGCTTCAGGCTCTTTTCAGAGAAACCTTCAAGTCCCTCTTTTCCCTTCATATCAATTTTTTCATTGACAACCAAGTCAAATAACTTCTGCTGATAATCCCAGGCATCCTTATAACGTATTCGCCCAAGATTCTGAAACTCAACCCTCTTCATTACACCTGTTAACTCCCTCACTAAATTATTATTTAGAAACTTCTGATTTATTGTGTAATCTCAATCCTATACTGCATCTAATTAGATATGCCTTTCCGCATGATAGGAAGAACGGACCAAAGGACCACTCTCAACAAACTGGAAACCCTTTTCGAGTCCTATTTCCTTATATCTCTTAAACTGATCTGGCTTTATGAACTCCTTTACTGTAAGATGCTTTTTGGTGGGTTGCAGATACTGACCAATTGTAAGTACCCTGCAACCTACATTAATAAGATCATCCATGGTCTGTATAACCTCCTCCTCAAGTTCACCCAAACCAACCATGATTCCTGACTTAGGTTTCGCCTTTCCACTTTTTGCAATTGTCTCAAGTGTCTTCAGACTGGTGTCATACTTTGCTCTGCTGCGGATCTTGGGTGTAAGTCTTCTTACTGTTTCCATATTATGAGAAACAATATTAGGTCCTGAGTCAATCACAAGGTTAATATGCTCCTCTACCCCGTTAAAATCAGGAATGAGAGTCTCAATTGTCACATGCGGATTAACCTCTTTAACCTTTCTTACAGTTGTTGCCCAGAATCCGGCACCACCATCTGGCAGGTCATCCCTGTCAACACTTGTAAGCACCACATGCCTCAGTTCCATACTCTTGATACTTTCTGCCAGTCGCTCCGGTTCACCCCAGTCAACAATGCCTCTTGGACTGCCGGTCTTTACTGAGCAAAATCTGCATGCTCTTGTGCATATATCTCCTAAAATCATAAATGTTGCTGTGCCTCTGCCCCAGCATTCTGACATATTTGGACATTTGCCGCTAACGCAAATTGTGTGTAGTTTTTTTCTCGCTATAACATCTTTAACATTTAGATACTCCTTTCCCTGAGGGAGAGATATCTTCAGCCAATCAGGCTTTCTTGTCATTAATTCCGGTTTATTTTCCATAATAATTAACTATGTTTATGCACGTTGTAAAAAAACAACGAGTCATTATGTGATTTTAAAATGTAACTACTGACAAAAATACGATTTTATTCCACTTTACACTAATTCGTATCTGTTCATTGCATTTTTTAAGCAGGTACAATTCTATTTGTAACGTCAAAAACTCTATCTTTGCATTTAAACTTAACACAAAATAAGCGAGTTGGATTTCCAATTAATTCATACAGATACAAAATCGAACGCGAGAGCGGGACTGATCAAAACCGATCATGGTGAAATAGAGACTCCTGTCTTTATGCCTGTTGGCACCGTAGGCAGTGTCAAGGCGGTACATATCAACGAACTGAAGAGCGATATTGGTGCGGAGATTATTCTTGGCAACACTTATCATTTATATCTCCGTCCGGGATTAGAAATCTTAAAAGGTGCAGGAGGTTTGCATAAGTTCAACAGCTGGAACAAGCCGATGCTCACCGACAGTGGAGGTTTCCAGGTATTCTCTCTTACGGAAAACAGAAAACTCACAGAAGAGGGAGCTGAGTTCAGGTCTCACATCGATGGTTCAAAGCATTTCTTCACTCCGGAGAAGGTTATGGATATTCAGCGTACTATAGGTGCTGACATTATTATGGCATTTGATGAATGTACTCCGGGAGATGCTGACTATGCTTATGCCAAAGAATCACTTGAACTTACTGAACGTTGGCTGGAAAGATGTATTAAGCGCTTTAATGAGACCGAATGTCCGTATGGTCATAAACAATCTCTTTTCCCAATCGTACAGGGGTGTGTATATCCCGATCTTCGCCGCCGTGCTGCAGAGAATATCGCGGCACTGGAAGCTGATGGCAATGCTATTGGCGGATTAGCGGTAGGTGAGCCAACAGAGAAAATGTATGAGATGGTAGAGCTTGTAAATGATATTCTGCCAAAAGATAAACCCCGCTACCTCATGGGTGTGGGAAAGCCTGAAAATCTTCTTGAGGCTATTGAAAGGGGTGTGGATATGTTCGACTGTATAATGCCTACCCGCAATGGCCGCAATGGACAGATCTTCACCAAACAGGGTGTTATGAACATGCGTAACGAGAAGTGGAAGAACGACTTCTCTCCTATAGAGGAGGATGGTGCTTCTTATGTAGATACTCTCTATAGTAAGGCATACCTTCGTCATCTTATCAACAGCAACGAAATACTGGGATTACAGATTGCCTCAATTCATAATCTGGCTTTTTATATCTGGCTGATGAAAGAGGCTAGAAAACATATTATCGATGGCACTTTTTCTCAGTGGAAGCCGATGATGATTGAAAACGTTACACGCAGGTTATAGAGATCCTGATTTTTTATACCTTTGGAGCCAATATATTTAATTGCATGAGAATAGATAGGGATTATTACAGAATACAAAAACTTGATTGGTATATAATCAAGAAATTCCTGGGAACTTTTGTTTTCATGATTGCACTGATTATATCTATTGCAGTGGTATTCGACATAAATGAAAAGATTGATAAGTTCATGTCAAATAATGCAACTATTAATGGTATTATATTTGACTACTATCTCAATTTTATCCCATATTACACCAATCTATTCAGCCCTCTCTTCGTATTTCTTGCGGTTATCTATTTTACATCCAAAATGGCTAACAATTCAGAAATTATCGCAATACTCTCAAATGGCATCAGCTTCAGACGATTACTAAAACCCTACATGATCTCTGCTTTTGTTATAGCTATGTTTACATTTGTTTTCGGCAGCTTTATTATTCCACCGGCAAACTCAACTCGTATAGAGTTTGAACAGACATATGTTGACCCGAGAAAGAAGAAAACGGGTGACAGGGATATACAGTTTAAGGTGGGACCGGGCACTATAGTCTATTTTGATAATTTCGACCTGGCAAGTAATACCGGTTATAACTTCTCGATGGATCACTTCAATGATCTTGAACTTGATTCAAGACTGACTGCTCAGACTATTCGATATGACTCGGCATATAAATGGACAATCCGTAACTATCAGATACGAGAGTTTGACGGTATTCATGAGAAAATCACTACCGGCACATCTATTGATACTACTTTGTATATTGTCCCTAACGACTTTATCATAGCCTCTTCTGATCAACAGATGATGACTTCTCCTCAGCTTAGGAGTTATATAAAGAGTCAGAAAGAGCGTGGAATGGGAAACATACAGCCATTCCAGATTGAATACCATTCACGTATTGCAATGGTATTTTCTGCTTTTATACTTACTATTATAGGTGCCTCAATCTCTGCACGAAAGGTAAAGGGTGGCATGGGTCTTAATATCGGTATTGGACTGGCATTAAGCATGGCTTATATCCTCTTTATGACTGTAAGCTCAACCTTCGCGGTGAAGGGTAATATGAGTCCTTTTGTTGCTGCCTGGATCCCCAATATTATTTTTAGCGGTATTGCATTCTTTATCTATAAGAAGGCTCCGAACTAACAGTTAAACCCGAACTGCAGGGCAACAGTTTAAAGTGATTGGAGGACAAGTTAAACTTATTGGTTAATTAAATCGTCTGATTATTATGAAACGAAAAATATTACTATTGACTCTACTGGTATGCGCAACCATTGTAAGAGCGCAGACAAACTACCCTGTTGTGGTAATTGAAACCAACTATGGCACAATGAAGGCTATTTTGTATGATGATACACCTGTGCATAGTGAGCATTACCTTAAACTTATTAAAGATGGATATTTCAACGGAACACTTTTCCACAGAGTAGTAAAGAACTTTGTTATACAGGGAGGTGCACAGGACTCACGAAATGCTCCTCCTGGGATACAGATAGGAAGCGGTCGCTCTGACATGGAACTGATGCCTGAATTCAGAAAAAACAGGGTGCACAAAAAAGGTGCACTCGCTGCACCCAGAAAAGGGGATAATGAAAATCCGCAGAAGAAGTCCGACGCTTCCCAGCTATATATTGTACATGGACAAAAATATAGTGAGGGGCGACTGGATACAATGGAGATGGTAGTGAATGTGCCAATAAAGAATCAGTTAATAAGAACCTATTATAGTCCCCACAAAGCACGACTGGACAGTCTTGCCAAAATTGGAGAAAAGCAGGCTTTTAATAATTTACTGGATTCTACTCTCAGTATAGTTGACTCGCTATATGCAATTGCACCGGGAAAATTCATCTGGCCGGAAGGTGTTAAAGAGGCATACTCATCTGTTGGTGGAGTACATCACCTTGATGGTGAATATACCGTTTTTGGTGAGGTGATAGAAGGCTTAAGTGTTATCGACAAGATTGCAGCATTAGAGGTAGACGAAAGAAGCCGCCCAAAAACCGATGCAAAAATTATAAGAATATATGTAGAATAAAATATATTTCTGTAACTGGATTTAAAACAAAATAATCTAACCGGAGTGGTTAGATTATTTTGTTTTCTTTTTGCAGACAATTACTACTCAATATTTTTTCTGACTTCAGTCAAAAAGCTCTTCATCCTCTGAGAATCTTTGTTGTCGATAATATCAATCAGCTCCTTAAGCTTCTCCCGAATCTGTTCAACCTGCCCTGATGTGTAAGGATTGAAAAGTATCTCCGTTAAAAGAAAATCATCCTCAGAGAGCAAGCCCTGAGCAATATTCATATGACGTTTGAAAGTAGTACCCGGTGCATCCTGATGCTTCATTACAGAAGCAAATACAAGGGTGGATGCAAACGGTATTGATAATGAGTAGGCAATTGTCTCATCATGCTGTTTAAAAGTGTATTCAAATACATTTAGTTTCAAACCTTTATAGAGGTCTCTGAAGAATACTTTGCCAAGATGCGACGACTCAGTAATGATAATTGCGCTCTGTGTACTTAAATCACTCAGACTTGCAAAGGTGGGTCCAAACATTGGATGTGTTGAAACATAGGGGTGGTCGCACTTTTTATAGAACTCCTCTAACCCTGTCTTAACAGATGCAATATCACTAAGGATACAGTTCTTAGGAAGATATTCAAGTACGTTGTTAAATGCTTCAATAGTGAATTTTAGCGTAGCTGCATTTATAACCAGCTCAGGAGCAAACTCCTTCACATCGGCAGGGTCAGTCATCCTTTGCGTATTATAAATAAACCTCATCTTTTTGGGATCTGTATCCAAAACAGCCACCTCATGATCGAAACTGAGCACATCAGCAAAAAATGAACCCATCTTACCTGCGCCAAGAATTAATATTCTCATTATACTATTTAAATTATTCTATTGTCAAATTCTCTATACAGTCTGAAAAACTATATTTGAGTGTTCTAACTCTATTATGCTAATTAATAATCTTCCTATTCAGCCGATTTATTTCCCTTTTTCTCCCTCTCCATAATCAGCATCTGTTGTCTGACCGACTCCGAATGAATGGCTTCAAGTATTTTTTTTACAAAATCTCCCGACATCTCCATTCTCTCACCCTGGTATGCACGGTCGGTCAAAATCTGATCATATCTCTGTGTCTGAAGGATTGGCATATCATGCTCAAGCTTATACTGTCCAATTTCTCTGGATACACGCATTCTCTTGGCCAGAAGCTGCAATAACTCATTATCCAGCTCATCAATCTGCTCACGAAGTACCGACAGGTCTTCTGTTGTTTGCACAGTATCGCGAATAACAATCCTGTCGAGAATATCTTTAAGAGCAGCAGGTGTAATTTGCTGTGCTTTGTCGCTCCACGCATCATCTGGTGAACAGTGAGTCTCTACAATCAGACCGGTATAGTTGAGGTCCATGGCCTGCTGACTAAGCTTGAATATCAAATCGCGACTACCTCCAATGTGACTGGGATCGCAAAGAATTGGCAGTGTCGGGAATCTGCGTTTAAGCTCAATTGGGATGTGCCATTGCGGCAGATTACGATAGACTGTTTTATCTGTTGTGCTGAAACCGCGATGTATCACACCCAGCTTTTTAATGCCTGCATTGTATAGTCGCTCAAGTGCACCAATCCACAGCTCCAGATCAGGATTAACAGGGTTCTTAATCAATACAGGTATATCAACACCTTTCAGGGTATCTGCAATCTCCTGTACTGCAAACGGGTTGGCAGCTGTACGGGCACCAATCCAAAGCAGGTCGATTCCATACTTCAATGCCTCATAAACATGTTTTTCAGTTGCCACCTCTGTAGACATATACATGCCTGTCTCTTTCTCTGCCTCTTTCATCCATTTCAGTGCAGAACTTCCAATCCCTTCAAAACCACCCGGCTTTGTTCTTGGTTTCCATACTCCGGCTCTGAATATTTTAACTCCGGTTGCAGCAAGTTGTTTTGCAGTGGTCATCACCTGCTCTTCAGTTTCTGCACTGCAGGGACCCGCGATAACCAATGGTCTCTTTGCATCTATTCCCGGTAATAAAATTGATTCGAATTCCATATCTTAATTATTTAATTTTCTGTTTTAATTTTATTTTCTATTCTTCTATATGCTTCTTTGATCAGGTCGACCGACGACCCTAATGAGATGCGTATAAATCTCTCTCCATTACTTCCGAAGATAAACCCCGGAGTAATAAATACATTTGCTTTATATAGTATATCATTTATAAACTCTTCACTGCCAGACACCTCATCGGGGAGTTTACCCCATACGAACAGGCCGACCTGACTTTTATCATATCTGCAATTTAGCAGATCCATTATTTTCTCTGCCCATACCCTTCGCTCAGCATAAATCCTGTTCATATCTGTATGCCACTCGTCGCTATTGGAAAGAGCAGCTACAGTTGCCAACTGCATAGGTTTAAACTGCCCGCTATCAATATTACTTTTTGCCTTGAGTACCCATTTTACAAACTGTGCATTTGAGGAAAGCATACCCATGCGCCAGCCTGACATGTTATGCGATTTACTCAATGAGTTCAGCTCTATGCAGATATCTTTTGCACCGGGAACTGAAAGAATGCTCATGGGTTTATCATTCAGTATAAAACTGTAGGGGTTATCATGACAGATTATGATTTCATGCTTTTTCCCGAAAGCAACCAGCTTCTCGAACAGCTCGGTAGATCCTTTTGCTCCGGTTGGCATATTAGGGTAATTTACCCACATAAGTTTAACACCTGACAAATCCATCTTTTCCAATGCATCAAAATCGGGATACCAGCCATCATCTTCCAGTAGGTCATACTCTATAACTTTTGCTCTGAGCAGATTGGAAACCGATCTGTATGTAGGATACCCTGGATTGGGAACCAATACTCCATCACCCACATTCAGGAAAGTCATTGATATATGAAGAATACCCTCTTTTGATCCAATCAGAGGCAACACCTCGTCAACAGAGAGATCAACATTGAAAAAACGCTTATACCAACCTGCATATGCTTTCCTAAGCTCAGGTATACCGGTGTATGGCTGATATGCGTGAACATCTGGTCGCTGTGCCGATAAACAGAGTGTCTCTATAGTCAATTGCGATGGCATACGGTCGGGTGCTCCGACGGCCAGACTAATCACATTCTTCCCTTCTGCATTCATTCGTGCAACTTCAGCAAGTTTCACAGAGAAGTAATATTCTGATATCGATTTTATATGTTCTGCCGGTTCAATACTCATAATATCTTATAATGTTCTTTATTACTTTTTCTACTACCTGTTATTTTATAACTACTTTACTTATAACCAGTTCTTCTTACTGATCCTGATTCATTTTATGTTTCTCTTCGCGGTACTCACCGAGTACTTTCAGATTACTTATCAGAGGCATTATTGCATCAATCGATTGCTTATAACGGTTATAATCGCTAAAAGTTAGATCGATGTAAAACTGATACTCCCACTCTCTGCCTACTATTGGGAGTGACTGAATTCGTGTCAGGTTGATACCGTAGAAGGATAATACTGATAATACTTTTGACAGACTCCCCTCATTATGAGGAAGTATGAATACGAGAGATGATTTATTTATATTATTCTCTTTCTGTACTTCACGCAGCATATCACCTTTTGCCAGGATTAGGAAGCGGGTGAAGTTTCTTTTATTTGTCTCTATCCCCTCTGCAAGAATATCCAATCCATATATCTTTGCGGCAAGACTACTGCATATTGCAGCTGTTGACCTCATATTCTTCTCCTTTATATCTCTGGCTGCCAATGCTGTATCATCATGCTCAACAATCTTGATACCGGTCAGTGTATCGAGAAACTCTTCACACTGCATCAACGCCATCGGATGCGACATAACCTCCTGCACTTCATCAATTTTTACTCCAGGCAAGACTGCAAGTGAGTGCGAAATCCGCTGTTTCTGCTCTCCCGCTATCTGTAATTTGTTTAATTTCAGAAGATCATGATTTTGCAATAAACTACCGGCAATGGTATTCTCTATTGCCATAATACCTATAAGATCCGGATCTTTTTCTGCCTCAATAAATATATCCTTAAATGTGCTGCAAGGCACAATTTCCAGTTCCTCACCCTTAAAATACTCACGTGCTGCGATTTCGTGATATGCTCCTACTCCACCTTGTATGGCTACTCTTTTCATACTCTTTCTTATAAAAGAAAAAGTCCCATCGTGTTATCGACAGGACTTTATTTTATTTTGATATGTTTTTTATCTTCATTCTTTGCATATAAAATCCTGCCTTCACCTACTAAAGTAAAAGTAAAAACCGAAAGAATATGCAAAAATTGAATTGTTCACTTTATTGCTTTTTTTGTGATAATGAGTGCAAATGTACTAAATTTTTTATATTTCCAAACAATATGACGAGAAAATATTACAAGTAGCACTCATTCATCACATTTCGTAAAATCCTTCTGCGGTAATTATAAAAATCTTGTTATATTTGCCATTTAAATTTCCCGGAAACTATATTATATTAACTTAATAAATACACAATGTTTAAAAATCATCCAAAGGGCTTGCTGGCTGCTTCGCTGGCAAATATGGGAGAGAGATTTGGTTTTTATACCATGATGGCTATACTCTCGTTGTTTATAATGACAAAATTTGGTCTCGACGAGACTCAAACAGGTATCATCTACTCAATCTTTTATGCATCTATCTATCTGCTTGCACTGGTAGGAGGATTGCTGGCAGATAAAACCCGTAATTACAAGGGAGTTATATTAACCGGGCTGCTACTGATGACTCTCGGTTACATCATTATTGCTATTCCAACTCAAACTCCGGTACCTGCCGATAAGTTTGGTCTACTTCTGGCTTTAACATCTTTTGGTCTTCTTGTTATCGCCTTTGGCAACGGTCTTTTCAAAGGTAACCTGCAAGCGCTGGTGGGACAGATGTATGACAATCCTCAATATGCTAAAATGCGTGACTCAGGATTCCAGCTGTTCTATATGTTTATAAATATTGGTGCAATTTTCGCTCCATTTCTTGCTATTTGGGTAAGAAACTGGTGGGTTGAGAAAAATGGTTTCACATATATTGCTGACCTGCCTGACCTTATTCATCAATATCTCGGAAATACAATTACTCCTGAAGGGGTAAACAGACTTCAGCAACTTGCTTCTAATGTTGGTCACACTGATCTTACAACATTTGCAAATGAGTATCTGAATGTGTTTACTACTGGATTCCATTATGCTTTTGCAGTTGCAATTTTTGCAATGCTTATCTCTTTGGTAGTATTTATTACAAACAAAAACAGATTCCCAGACCCTGCAAATAAAAAGGTAGTAGCAGAAAACGGTGAGGCTATTGTTGAAATGGATGTTAAAGAGGTTAAACAGAGACTATACGCACTGTTTGCAGTTTTTGCAGTGGTAATCTTTTTCTGGTTCTCTTTCCATCAGAACGGACTCACACTTACATATTTCGCAAAGGACTTTACCAATCTCAGTCTTATAAAGATCGACCTGGGAGTTGTTACTCTTCAGGGAGCTGAAATATTCCAGTCGATTAACCCATTCTTCGTAGTATTCCTTACTCCAATCATCGTTGGCTTCTTCGGATGGCTGAGAGCTAAAGGCAAAGAGCCCTCAACTCCAAGAAAGATAGCAATAGGTATGGGTATTGCTGCATTAGCATACGCTGTAATGGCATTAGGCTCAATGGGTCTGCCACTGAAATCGGAAGTTGACGCTATGGGTGGATTAACCGACGCAGCTCGTGTAACACCATGGTTACTTATCGGAACCTACTTTATTCTAACTGTGGCAGAGCTGTTTATCAGCCCACTTGGTATCTCCTTCGTATCTAAAGTTGCACCTCCAAAATATCAGGGAATCATGCAGGGTGCATGGCTTGGAGCAACTGCAGTTGGGAACAGTCTGCTGTTTATCGGAGCAATCTTCTATACATCATTCTCAATGACTGTTACATGGATGCTGTTTGTAGTTGCGTGTCTCATATCAATGTTCACTATGCTTGCAATGGTGAAATGGCTTGAGAAAATTGCAAAATAGAGTAGATTATAAAATCAGTAAATCGAGTAGGAAGAATACTAGTAGTTTTCTTCCTACTTTTCTTTTTCCTACCTCTCACACCACAATAACCATAATGTCAAAAAAAATCATTTTACACATAAAACCTAACAAAGGGTTGCTAATTAAAAAATCAACAACCCTTTCACGAAAATGAAAAGCAAAAAACATCTCTTTATACTCTCTCACTAAATAAAATACATTTCCTACTACTTCAAAGTTATTATCTGAGAATTTAATCTATACGAATATAATGTATAATAAATAATAAAATTTCTATTCACTACAAGCAACATTGGATAATTCTCAAATTTGTACATAGTGGTATCAAAATGATCACAAGTTTTAATTTTTTCATATATAATCACTCTCGGCAAATTTTATTTGTATACCCCTGAGATGTGTAACTATTTTTGTGCACTACCTGGAACGGGAACAGTAAATCCTGACATATCCATTTTGCCAATATTAATGTCAGCAGGAGTATAATTAAGTGGTGACGCTGTCATAGCATCCCATGTAACTACCTGACCTG
>NZ_JAQVHI010000064.1:0-3288 GCF_028696275.1 Lascolabacillus sp. | reverse complement strand
GCATACGTGTTGAACCACTGCTGGTTACCCGTATTGAGGATTCATACGGCAATGAGATTTCAGCTTTTGTTCCCCGAATGAAGGAAATATTCAGTGAATCAACATCTTACAAGATGCTGGATATGCTAACAGCAGTAGTTGATGGAGGTACAGGTAACCGTCTACGCTGGAGATACAACTTAAAAGGTGCTATGGGTGGTAAAACTGGTACAACCAATAACAACTCCGACGGTTGGTTTATGTCGTTCACACCAGATCTTGTTGCAGGTGCCTGGGTAGGAGGAGAAGAACGCTCGATACATTTCGATCAGATGGCATATGGTCAGGGAGCCAGTATGGCGCTTCCCCTGCATGGTCTCTTCTACCAGAAGGTGTATGCCGATCCTGAACTGAACTATACTGATGATGGCAAATTTGATATCCCGGAAGATTTCAATCCCTGCGCAGGATCAGAGAGATACTCACCTGACTTTTACAAAAGTACCGAGCCTGTACAAAGCGAAGGAATTGATGATATATTCAATTAAAAAACATAACGGGAGACTCATTACTGAAAGCTCCCGTTTGAAGTGATTGTTTGAAAGAAAAACTCCCCGTGGGGGAGTTTTTTTATAAACTTTTATCATGAAGCATACCCAACTACAACAATAGCATTTTCGGGTAATGGTGGACCATCATAAGGTTTTGTGTTATCACCTTGCAAGCGAAATTGCACAGTTAAAGTAGCAACACTGGTGGTACCCTTGCCATCAATTCTACTGGGTGTCCAGTCAGGCATCCCCTCAATAATTCGCTGTACTTCCCTCCCCAGCAAAGGATCAGCTCCATTTGTTATATCAATGAATTCAACTTTTCCATTAGAAAGAATTCTATATCTTGCTAAAACCAATCCCTGAATACCGTTTTCCTGAGCAATAACAGGATACTTAATGCTCTCAGTTAAATATTTAAAATATGCACTCTCTCCACCTGGAAATTCGGCCTCTACAAAACTATCCTTAATTCTTTGAAGCTCCTCTTTTTTCTCTTCTGATAAAGGCTTATTATCAAGTCTGAATTCCAAAGGAAGAGTGTATCTCACATTAACAGCTTGTCCTCTCTGCTTGCCGGGTTTCCAGGCAGGCATTGACTTTAAAACTCTTACAGCTTCTGCATCCAGCAATGGATCAACACCTCTAACAACATTAACATCGTCAATAGATCCATCTTTCATTACAACGAAATTGCAAATTACCCTGCCCTGTATGCCTTTGGCTTTTGCTTCATCCGGATAAACTATGCTTTCTGACAAAAATTTCATCATTGCTTCCAATCCTCCCGGATATTCAGGTTGTTGCTCAACTACTACAAATACTTCAGATGGTTCCGGCATCACTTTCTGATCACCTTTCTCACCATCTGTCATTCTATTCCTGTCTTCAGTTGTTAACAATTTATTCTGGGAATCCTCAGCAGATATCCTGAATACCACAGGCAATGTATACCTCACATTAACAGCTTGTCCTCTCTGCTTGCCGGGTTTCCAGGCAGGCATTGACTTTAAAACTCTTACAGCTTCTGCATCAAGCAATGGATCAACACCTCTAACAACATTAACATCGTCAATAGATCCATCTTTCATTACAACGAAATTGCAAATTACCCTGCCCTGTATGCCTTTGGCTTTTGCTTCATCCGGATAAACTATGCTGTCTGACAAAAATTTCATCATTGCTTCCTGTCCTCCCGGATATTCAGGTTGCTCCTCAACAACTACAAATATTTCTTCTGTTACTTCTTTCTTTACAGGTGGGGGTTCCTGAAGACTCTGATCTTTCTCACCGGCATACGAACTGTTTGCAGCAATCAGAATAAAGAATATAGGCAAAATGGTTAAGTATTTAGCCAACTTCAGTGAAGAAGACCTGGTTTTATTCATCATCATAATTCTCTGTTTTAATTGTGATACATTAAAGTTATTTACTATCTGAACTGCAGTTTCATGATAAGTCAATCGTAACAGGTGATATTGATACTCCCTGCTGTCAACGCCCTCTCTAAGCACACCTACATCGGCAAGGTACTCAAGGTTCATTGCCATTTCTCGCTTTAGAAGCCAAACAGCGGGATTCCACCATGAAAAAAGTAATATAGATTCCACAAGCATTATATCGAGAGAGTGTTTTTCACTTACGTGTGTATGCTCATGAATTATAATTTGCTCCAATTCCTCCTTTGAGTGCATTTCTGAGTTTATAAAGATCATCCCGAAGAACGAAAATGGAGTTATATTATCTTTAAGATCGTAAACCTTTATACCCAAGACCTCTGTCTCTTCACTCTTTAATCGAATCCTGAAGATTGAAATCAGTTGCCATAAAAATCTTAGGATAAAGAAGATCGTCACAGCTATATAAAGTGTGATAAAGATCTGCTCCCAGGGGATATTTAACGAGGCAGCTTCTGCTTCCGATTCTTCAACCATCACTTCAAGTGTTGGTGCCTCAAAGAAAACTGTTGCTTCAACCGTCTGAGGCTCACTGAATCTGAAATTCCAGAAATCACTCAATCCGGGAACAACCAAAAGTGGGTATATAACTGAAAAGAGTAATGCCGAGAGGAAATAGAACCTCCTGATTTTCAAAAACGTATCTCTTTTAAACAGAAGTGTAAAAAGGAGATAGAACAGCACCAATGCAAAATTAACCTGTAAAATGTATACTAATATTGGATGCATGATCGCTGATTTTTAGTGTGTTTAAATTTCTACCTCTGACTATTTTCGATTAGGCGCACAATCTCTTGAAGATCATCAGCACTAATCTTCTGCTCTTTCGCAAAGAAAGATACCAGCTCTTTGTATGAGTTATCGAAATAACTTTTCACTACATCAGACAAAAAGTGTTTTTTATATGCTGATTCTGTAATTTTTGGCTTATACACTTTTACGTTACCGAATCTTCTTTTTGTCAAATATCCTTTATTCTCAAGATTATTGAATATTGATGCAACAGTTGTATATGGCTGACGGGGTTCCTCCATCCTTTCAACAACATCTTTAATTGCACATTCATTAAGCTGCCACACATGCAACATCACATTTTCTTCCTGAGGTGTTAATCGTTCCATAATCATTTATTTTTAGACTACTTCAAATAATCAATATTATTACATCACAAATGTACGATATTTTCGTAATAATCAAATGTTTTCGTATTTTTTTATAGTTAAATAATTATAACACCCTAAATCTGACCTAAAAAGGATTTTACCAAACTCTTGCATTGGCCTTACCTTCTTCTTATATAC